>NZ_JBSFNF010000006.1:0-227075 GCF_053586955.1 Nocardia sp. NPDC003726
AGCGGCCGCCGCGTCCGCGACGCAGTCGCCAGCGGCGGTCGCTCGGACGCGAGCCACAAAGGGGCCGCGAACACCAGCGCCGGAGGCGCTGAAATTCAATACTGTCGGGGGAGGGGACCATACTGCTTAGCGTGGATTCGGACATCGGTGACCGGGATGGTCGCAAGCGCAACGGAACGGCCGTGGATCGGGCCACCGACGTGCCGACCGCCTTCATCGATGCCAGATCGCTGATCGGCTGCCGACATCGCCTGCATCTGGACGCCGCCCACCCGGACGCGCTGGCGGGAATCATCGAGGACGCGGGCGTACGCCAGCGCAGGGACGCCGCGGCCGCGCACCGCGCCCGGGTGCGCGACGCGCTGGTCGGCGCCGACCCCGATGCCTGGGTGGTGATCGATGCCCGGCTGCGCGCCGCCGAGCGCGCCGAGGCGACGATGCGCGCGTGCCGAGCCGGCGCACGGCACATCTGGGGCGGGCTGCTCCCGCAGGAGCCGGACACCGGCAGGCGCGGCGGGTCGGAGATCCTGCTGCGCGACGCCGACCGCGGCGGCTACATCCCGATCATCGTGGTGAACCACAAGGTGACCGACCCGCGGCAACCCGAACCGGCCGATTTCCACCCCACCACCTCGGACCCGTATCACTGGGACCCGCAACCGGATCCGCGCCGCAAGCTACGCCAGCAGCCCCGCGACCAGCAGCGGCTCGCCCATCTGCACCGGATGCTGCAACGGCACGGCCTGGCCAGTCCCGCGCTGGTCGGCGGGGTCATCGGCTTCGATTTCGATCGCATCCTGGTGCACGATCTGGCGCCCCTGCTCGATGACTACGACCGCCGCTACGCCGACCGCATCGCGGTGGTGCGCGGCGAGCTGCCCACCGTCCCGTCGAAGGTGCCCGAGTGCAGGCAGTGCCCGTGGTGGACGCGCGGGATCGACGGCCCGAGCTGCGAGAGCTGGCTGATCGAGCATCGCGACGTCAGCCTGGTCGCGCCCGGCTCCCGGGCCGAGGTGCTGCGCAGGAACGGCGTCGAGACCATCGACGAGCTCGCCGCGTGGGCGGGTGATGAGCCGGAGGACTGGCAGCACGGCCCGTTCGACGAGGCCGTGGTCACCGCGCGGGCGTGGATCGCGGGCGCGCCGCTGGTGCGGCGGGTCGAGAAGGTGTGGGTCCGGCGGGCGGACGTGGAGGTCGACGTCGATCTGGAGAGCTTCCAGGAGCACGGCGCGTATCTGTGGGGGACGCTGCTGAACGGCGTGTATCGCCCGTTCGTCACCTGGGACCCGCTGCCCACCGAGGACGAGGGCCGCTCCTTCGGCGAGTTCTGGACCTGGCTGATGACGGTGCGCGCCGAGGCCGCCGCGGCGGGCAAGACGTTCGCCGCGTACTGCTATTCGCGCACGGCGGAAGACAAGTGGCTGTACGAGTCGGCGCGCCGGTTCGCGGGCCGCCCCGGCGTGCCGACCGTGGAGCAAGTGCGCGCGTTCGTCGACGGCCCGCAGTGGGTGGACATGTTCCAAGCCGTGTCCGACCAATTCATCTGCCCGAACGGCAAGGGTTTGAAGAAGATCGCGCCGGTCGCCGGGTTCTCCTGGCGTGATCCTGAGGCCAGCGGCGAGGCGTCGATGAGCTGGTACCGGCTCGCGGTCGGTTACGACGGCGCCGCGCCCGACGCCGGCCAGCGCACCCGGTTGCTGGAGTACAACGAGGACGACGTCCGCGCCACGCAAGTGCTGCGCGAGTGGATGACCACCCGCGCCGACGCGGAGGTCGCCGGTCTCGCCGATTTCCAGCAGCTCCCCGGCGCGCGGTCGCACGGGACGGTCCCGGGTTACGCGGCGGCGCCACCTTCGGGCCCGTAGTCCGCGCGCGGCGGTACCATCGCGACGTGACAGAGCACGTCGAACAACTCGAGTTCCAGGCAGAGACCCATCAGCTGCTCGAGCTGATGATCCATTCCGTCTACTCCAACAAGGACACCTTCCTGCGGGAGCTGATCTCGAATTCCTCCGACGCGCTGGACAAGCTGCGGCTGGAGTCCTTCCGGGACAAGGATCTGCACGTCGACACCTCCGACTTGCACATCGAGCTGGAGGTCGACAAGGACAACCGGATCCTGACCGTCCGGGACAACGGCATCGGCATGTCGCGCGCCGAGGTGGTCGACCTGATCGGCACCCTGGCCAAGTCCGGTACCGCCGAGCTGCGCAGGAAGCTGAACGAGGCCAAGTCCGAGGCCGCCGCCGAGGAGCTGATCGGCCAGTTCGGCATCGGTTTCTACTCCACCTTCATGGTGGCCGACAAGGTCACGCTGACCACCCGCCGCGCGGGCGAGACCACCGGCACCCGGTGGGAGTCCACCGCGGGCAGCTCCACCTACACCATCGAGGAGCTCGACGAGGCCCCGCAGGGCACGTCGGTCGCGCTGCACCTCAAGCCGGTGGACGAAGAGGATCACCTCTTCGACTACACGCTGGAGTGGAAGCTGCGCGAGATCGTCAAGAAGTACTCCGACTTCATCTCCTGGCCGATCCGCATGCAGGTGGAGCGCACCGTCACCGAGGGCGAAGGCGAGGACGCCAAGGAGAAGACGATCCTCGAGGACCAGACGCTCAACTCCATGAAGGCGCTGTGGACGCGCCCCAAGAGCGAGGTCTCCGACGAGGAGTACAAGGAGTTCTACAAGCACGTCAGCCACGGCTGGGACGATCCGCTGGAGATCATCCCGCTGAAGGCCGAGGGCACGTTCGAATACCAGGCGCTGCTGTTCATCCCCTCGCACGCGCCGTTCGACCTGTTCACCCGCGAGCACAAGCGCGGCGTCCAGCTGTACGTGAAGCGCGTGTTCATCATGGACAACTGCGAAGAGCTCATGCCGGAGTACCTGCGCTTCGTCAAGGGCGTGGTGGACGCGCAGGATCTGTCGCTCAACGTCTCCCGGGAGATCCTGCAGCAGGACCGGCAGATCCAGATGATCCGCAAGCGTCTGGTGAAGAAGGTGCTGTCCACGGTCAAGGATCTGCAGGGCGCCGAGGACCAGACCAGCTACCAGACGTTCTGGAAGGAATTCGGCCGCGTCCTGAAGGAGGGCCTGCTCTCCGACTTCGACAACCGCGACACCATCCTGCAGGTTTCCTCGTTCGCCTCGACGAACTCCGAGACCGAGCTCACCACGCTGGCGCAGTACGTGGAGCGGATGCCGGAGGGGCAGGACACCATCTACTACATGACCGGCGAGACCCGTCAGCAGGTCGAGAGCTCCCCGCATCTGGAGGCGTTCAAGGCCAAGGGCCGCGAGGTGCTGATCCTCACCGACCCGGTGGACGAGATGTGGGTCGGTTCCGTGCCGGAATTCGACGGCAAGGCGTTCCAGTCCATCGCCAAGGGCGAGGTCGATCTGGAGACCGAGGAGGAGAAGAAAGCCTCCGAGGCGCTGCGCGAGCAGCAGGACAAGGATTTCGCCGATGTCCTGAAATGGCTGGGCAAGACGCTCGAGCAGAACGTCAAGGAGGTGCGCCTGACCAACCGGCTCACCACCTCTCCGGCCTGCCTGGTCGGCGACGTGTTCGACTTCACGCCCATGCTGGAGCGGATGTACCGCGCTTCGGGTCAGGCGCTGCCGGAGAGCAAGCGGATTCTGGAGCTCAACCCGACCCACCCGCTGGTCACCGGTCTGCGCGACGCGTACGCGGCCAAGAAGGACGAGGCCGACGCCGGTACGGCGACCGAGCTGTCGGAGACCGCCGAGCTGCTGTACGGCACGGCGGTGCTCGCCGAGGGCGGTGAGTTGAAGGATCCGGCGCACTTCGCGCACATCCTCACCGATCGGCTCACCCGCACCCTGTGAGTCCGCGCGCGACCGGAGGGCAACGACGATGTCCTCCGGTCGCGTCCGGTGCGGTCGGCGGTGTTTCGGCCATTTCGCGGTTACGGTGACCGGCGGGATGGCATATTCGCAGGACTGGGGAGTTCGCCCCCGGGTGGCGCGGTTAGATGTGGATGCCTGAAAGGATCGTCACAAACATGTCCGCAAACCCGCTTGCCGTCGCCGAGCCGTGGGATCTGGTCGCCGACGGCTACGACGAGTTCGCTCCCGCGATCATGCAACCGTTCTCGGCGCGGGCGCTCGAGTTCGTCTCGCTCGCGCCGGACTCCCGGATCGTGGACGTGGCGGCGGGGCCGGGCACGCTCAGCCTGCTGGCGGCGAGTCAGGTGGCGCAGGTCGATGCCATCGATTTCGCGGAGTCGATGATCGCGCGCCTGGCGAAGAACGCCGCTGCCGCCGGGTTGACGAATATCCGGGCGCGCGTGGGTGACGGGCAGGATCTGCCGTACGAATCCGATCGGTTCGACGCCGGGTTCTCCATGTTCGGACTGATGTTCTTCCCTGACCGTGCCCGCGGGTTCGCCGAACTGTTCCGGGTGCTGCGGCCTGGCGGCACGGCGGTGGTGTCGAGCTGGGCGCCGATCGCGGATTCGCCGCTGATGCGGATGATGTTCGGCGCCTTGACCGCGGCCGACCCGGATATCCAGGAGCCGCAACCGAACTTCCTGAGCCTGGAGAACCCGGAGGTCTTCGAATCGGAGATGCGCGGGGCCGGCTTCGAAGCCGTGTCCATCCAGCGGCATTCGATCGCCCTCACCTTCGGCGGCCCGGAGGAGATGTGGGAGACCATGGTGCGCAGCAGCGCCCCTCTGGAACTCATGCGCCACAACGTGAGCGCGGAGGTCTGGGCTCGGCGCGCCGCCGTCATGAAAGCGTTTCTGGCCGAGAAGTACCGGCCGCACTGCCCGTTGTCCACCACGGCCTACCTCGGCATCGGCCACAAGCCGCGGGAATGACAACAGCGCGCGACCCTTCGGGAGAAGGGTCGCGCGCTGCCGGGACTGCGGAGCGGGATTACCGCGGCGCCATGCGCAGCGCGCCGTCCATGCGGATGGTCTCGCCGTTCAGGTAGTCGTGCTCGATGATGTACTGCGTCAGCTGCGCGTACTCGTCGGGCCGGCCAAGGCGGGACGGGAAGGGCACGCCCGCCTCCAGGCCCTTGCGGTACTCCTCGGTGACGCCGGCCAGCATCGGGGTGTCGATGATGCCGGGGGCGATGGTGTTGACCCGGATGCCGAACTGCGCCAGGTCACGCGCGGCCGGAACGGTCATGCCGTGCACGCCGCCCTTGGACGCCGAGTAGGCGATCTGGCCGATCTGGCCCTCGAACGCGGCGACCGAGGCGGTGTTGACGATTACGCCGCGCTGGCCGTATTCGTCCACGGCGTCGGTCTTGGCGATCGCGTCGGCGGCCAGCCGCATGACGTTGAAGGTGCCGAGCAGGTTCACCGTGATCACCGTGCGGAACAGCTCCAGGTCGTGCGGGCCGTTCTTGGACAGGATGCGGCCCGCCCAGCCGACACCGGCGCAGTTGACCACGATGCGCAGCGGAGCGCCGGACCCGACCACCTGCGCGACGGCCGCGCTGACCTCGTCGTTGCTGGTGACATCGGCGGGAATGAGGGTGACCCCGGCGGGCACGTTGTCGCCTGCGCGCTCGATCGACTGCGGTACATCGAGCCCGAAGACGGTGGCGCCGAGCTCGGCGAGACGCTTGGCGGTGGCGGCGCCGAGGCCCGATGCGCCTCCGGTGACAATGGCGGCGGAACCCGAAATCTCCACGATGGTCCTCTCGTTTGTGACAGCCAGTTGGCCCTTCGTCAATTGCACCCTAACCGGTACGCGGCGCGTGCCCCTGCACGGCTCCCGCGACTCGATCCCGGCGCGGGACTTTCCGGCAAGCAGGCCGAACCGACCGCGCAGAATGGAACCGCCCAGTCAGCTCGACCGAACAAGCGGAGTCACCGAATGACCGAATCGGCCATCAGCGCACGCCTGCCCCGAGGTAGGCACGGCCTGCCGCGGGAGCAGGTGATCGCCTCGCAGCGCGAACGAATCCTCGTCGCGACGGCGGAGGCCATGGCCGAGAACGGCTACATCGGAACGTCGGTCGCGGCGATCCTCAAGCGGGCTTGCGTGTCGCGGGAGACGTTCTACGAGCAGTTCCGCTCCAAAGAAGACTGCTTCGAGGCGGCCTATCAGCGGGCGGTGCAGTTGTTGCTCGACCGGATCGCCGAGGCCACCGAGGCGCAAGACGCGGCGGCCGATGCCGGCGCGATCGCGCGCATGGACCGGATTCTGCGCGCCTATCTCCAGTATCTGGTGGACGACCCGGCCAGCGCGCGGCTGTTCTTGGTCGAGGTCTTCGCCGTGGGTTCCGCGGCCATCGCGCGCCGGGCCCAGCTGCAAGAGCGGTTCGTCGAGTTGATCGCCGCCGTGCTCGACGCGCGGACCGAACCGCAGCGTTTCGCCTGTCAGGCTCTGGCCGCGGCGGTCGGTTCGATGGTCACCGCTCGGATCGCGGCCGGGGACTCGGGCGGTCTGCTGGCGCTGCGGGAACCACTGCTGGATCTGTTGCGCCGGGGTGGCGGACTGTATGGAGCCGCGCTGGCGTCGAGCGCCGAGCCATCCGCGTGAGCAGCAGCGCGGCGCCCGCCAGCGCGGGAGCGAGCGCCGCGAGCCCGGCGACGGCCATGCCGCCGAGGCCGGGTGCGGTCGCGCCGAGCAGGGTCGCCGTGCCGAAGTAGAGGAACAGCAGGCCGGAGCCGATGCCGATCGCGTGCTCGGGCAGGTGCTTGCCGACCAGGATGCCCACCGCGATGGCGAGCGCGTCGGCGGCGACCATGCCGATGGTCGAGCCGAGCCAGACGCCGGCCCAGTCGTAGTCCGTGGCCAGGGCCGCGGTCGCGAACATGGTGCGATCGCCCAGCTCGGCGAGCAGGAACGCGGACAGCACCACGAAGAACGGCGCACCGCCTGCCCTCGGCGCCTTCGGCTCCGGCTCATCCTCGGCGGTGCCGAAGTGCTCGCGCAGGGTCCACAGGCCCACGGCCAGGAAGGTGACGGCGGCGATCAACGCGATCGCGGTGGTCGGCAGCGCCGCACCGAGGAAGTAGCCGATGCCGACGGAGATCAGATGCACCGCCGCGGAGGCGGCCGCGATGCCGCCGAGCACTACCCACCAGCGATAGCGCAGCGCGAACGTCAGCGCCATCAGTTGCGACTTGTCACCGAGTTCGGCGAGGAAGACGACACCGATGGTCAGCAATGCGGTGGCGATCATGTGTGGCTGCTCCCAGGTCTCCGGCCTGCCGACCGGAGATACGGGGACGCTCCGGCCGACAACGAAATGGTTGTCCAGGCCGAAGGTCTCGCCCACCGGCCTGATGCCGGTTCACACAGCCGGACCCGGCCCGAGCGGGCTCGGCGGGTCAGTATGTCGACTGTGCGATTGGGGGCTACTCCCCTTCGCTGACCGCGACTCTACCCGCCCCGGTCCGCTCGTGCCAACCCGCTGTAATCGAAATCGCAATGCGCACAATAAGTTTGGCGATCCACGTGGCGAGTTTCGGTTACCCTCACGCGGCTAGCAGCATTGCCAGAACCGCGGTGTCGGGGTCGCTGATCGGGTCCAGCCCGACCCGGCTGACCAGCGAGGTCACGGTCCCGTCCGACTCCGCCTCCACCCACGCGGCGCGGTGCTCGAGCCCCAGATGGGGCACGCCGGGCAGCAAGACGCACCCGGAGGCCGCGCCCGCGCACTCGGGCAGCGAGGGGCGGGTTTCGGACGGAGGATGCAGCATCAGCAGCGCGGGCGGCACATGTTCGGCGAACCGGCCGGGTTCCACGGCCTCCTCGCCCAGCACAGGGCCTTCGGCCAGCACCAAGCCGACCGTGCCGGGGGCGGGGTCGTCGGGCAGATCCTCCCGGACGCCGAACACCGTCGAGGTCGTCAGCAGCCCGGGTAGCGTGGCCACGCGCACCGCGAGAACCAGCACCTGGGCCCACTCCTTGGTGGTCTCCGGCCACCGGCCGGAGATCAAAAAGCCACGCAGTGATCCGCGCGAATGGAACGGCGTGATGCCGATCGGTTCGTTCGTGCGCATTCCTGCCTCCCGTTGTGGAACCGGGGGCGACCTTGCCCGTTTTATTCGATCTGGATTCCCGAATATGAACCAGGAGTCACCTGGCACACAAGTACCAAAGAGTGCCAATCGGAGGGGCGGTGCGGTGCGGCGGGCAATCGGGCCGCGCACCCGGCGGATCGGGCGCGACCTCATCGGGGCCGGATCGCGGCGGCCGGATGTCGTGTTCGGCAACATGCCCGCGACGCCTGGAAACAGAACGGGCCCGCGAGCCCGCCGCGCGTGGCGGACGGATTCGCGGACCCGGTCGCGGTGTGCCGAGCAGGCTCAGCCGAAGATGAGGCCCTTGGCCTGCGAAGTCGCCTTGGCGAAGCGCTCCTGCACGTCGGCCCAGTTGACGACGTTCCAGAACGCGGTGACGTAGTCGGCCTTCACGTTCTTGTACTGCAGGTAGAAGGCGTGCTCCCACATGTCGACCTGCAGCAGCGGGATGATGCCGAGCGGGACGTTGGCCTGCTGGTCGTAGAGCTGGAAGGTCAGCAGCTTCTGGCCGAGGGTGTCGAAGCCGAGCACCGCCCAGCCGGAGCCCTGCAGACCGTTCGCGGCGGCGGTGAACTGCGCGCGGAACTTGTCGAACGAGCCGAACTGGTCGTCGATCGCCGCGGCCAGCTCGCCGACCGGCTTGTCGCCGCCGTTGGGGGAGAGGTTCTTCCACCAGATGGAGTGGTTGACGTGCCCACCGAGGTGGAACGCGAGGTTCTTCTCGTGCAGGAAGATGGCGCTGTGATCGCCCGACTCGCGAGCGGCTTCCAGCTTCTCCAGTGCGGTGTTCGCGCCGGCGACGTAAGCGGCGTGGTGCTTGGAATGATGAAGCTCGTTGATCTGCCCGGAGATGTGGGGCTCCAGGGCGCTGTAGTCGTAATCCAGATCTGGCAGCGTGTACTCAGCCACGATGTCCCTTCCTATGTCGGGCTGGTTGTGCCCGTTGTTCCGGACACAGCCAACCATCATTCGTACACCCGGTCGATTCCAACTCGGGCCCACGTCCGCACATTCCGGTGATGCCGCTCACATCCGGCGGGTCGCGCACCGTCACATCACGCACATCGGCCCCACAGGAAACGCACGCGTAGCATCGAACCATGTCGGGGTACGACGAACTAGTGGGGCCGTCTCGGCCACCCCGCACCCGTCATGGTCGTCCCCGAGCATGCCCGGCCCGGCCGGGCGGAACCGTTCGACGTGCCGGATACCCACTACCTGAACGCTCACCCGATCCGCCCGCCGTTTCCGGATTGGGCTTACAGCTCGAGGTCGTCGCGATGGGTTGTTTGTGGGGCCGGAGAAAGGCTCCTGGGAGCCGGCGCCGAGCAGGCCGATCTCGTCCGCTCGACGGCCGCGGCCTACGGCAAGCGGCTCGCCGCGGCGGGATGCGGGGAGATCACCACGGAGATCGCGCCGCTGCCGGACTGGCGGCTTCTACCATGCAGTACCTGGCCGAGAACCCCGGCGGAAACTGCCCCTGCATGCCACCGGAGTGAGCTGCCCGGCGGATGCCTGAGCACCGCACGTGCCGTCGCACAAATGCGGTTCGCTCCCGACGTGTCGATCAGAGCGGCGGAGCGATACCGGGACGACTGGCCCGCGGGTCGCCCGCATCATGCGCCCGCCACCATCGCGCGCCCCCTGCGACGAAGTCGGCCAGCGGGATCTGCTCGCCCCGAGCGTCGTACACGGCGATGTCGTCGAACCACACCCGGACGTCGAGTTCGCGCGGGTCGATGCCCTCTTCCTGGGAGAACTCCAGAACGTGCGCGGATTCCCGGTCGGCGATACGGGTGTCGAAGCTGAGCAGCTCCCTCCACAACGCCCAGCTGCTGTCGTCGAGATCGATGAACTCCCAGCCGTGCAGCCGACCGCCGCCGAAACTTTGGATCGCCTCGTCCAGGCCCTCCAGTCGCAGCGGCAGGACCTGGGGCTCCAAGTCGTCCCAATGGTGCGTCCGCAGTGACGCGGCGACCCGGCTGACGCCGGAGAGCGTCACCTGCACCCGGTAGTCCTCCGCCGCGGTCCCGTCTTCGGGGAGAGTCAGCACTTCGAGGTCGAGTCGCAGTTCGCCCGCGGCCTCGTCGACCGCGAGGCCGAGGCACGTGGCCTCGGACAACGCGATGTTGAGTCCTGCGGTGTCCATTCCGTGGCGTAGCCCCCTGCTCACGTTCATACGCCCAGGCTACCGACCGTCTCCGCTGGATCGCGGGATTTCGGCGGCGTTCTGAATTCGATGGAACCGAATGCGCCCGCGTCCCGTCCAAGTAGATATCGGGACCCCTTCGGCCGCGGGTTCCGATGTCGGCGACGAATGACCGCTCCGGGATTGGTATGGAGGGGAGTCCCGGATCGGTCATTCGCATCGCTCGACCGTTAGGGGCTGAATCAGCACGTCCGTCCGGAAAAACCCGCCGAGCGCCGACCGGAAGTCCGAAATCACCCCGTACTGGTAGCTCATAAGTTGCTGTAGAGCCGGGCTGAACGGGCGAAACGCCGTCGACACCTGCGCCTTGTGGATCGAGCTGTGGATTATGTGGATAACTTCGCCCGAGTTATGCACAACCAGCATGGGGCGGGTAGGCGGTCGAGTTCCGGAGGGGAGAACATACCCGAAGTCGTGACTCGCTGTCGAGGCCGCTCCCCTGGATGGAACTGCACGGCGGCCCGCCACGCATGGCAGGATCGAATCTGTGACGAGCCCCCACGTTCCGTCGGTCACGGTGGAGGACGTGCCTGCCGAATTCGACAGCAGCGCGCCCGCGTCGGCCGGCACGCCGCGACCGATTCTGCTCGACGTCCGGGAGGACGACGAGTGGCGGCTCGGGCACGCTCCGGGTGCGATCCACATCCCGATGGTCGATGTTCCGGCCCGGATCGATGAGCTGGAGTACGACGCGGATCTCTACGTCATCTGCAGGCAGGGTGGCCGGTCCCTGCAGGTGGTCGAATATCTCACGCACATCGGCTACGAGGCCATCCAGGTCCGCGGGGGCATGGTGGCGTGGCAGCACGCCGGCCGCCCGCTGGTCGCGGAGGGCGACCACGAGGCGAAGATCTACTGACGAAAGAACGAGGTGCGCGGGTGAGTACGGTGGTGCAACCTTGTGCGCGCTGCGGTGCGCGCTGGGCCGTGCAAGGGGCGCCGATGCACTGGTGCCCGCGCTGCCGCGGCGTCCTCCTCTCGCCGGGCCCGATCGACGCGCCCGCTGATCGTCGCAACTACCGCTGGGTGGCACGCAAACCGGACCACCGCGCCAGGCGAGCGCAGTCATCCGTCCGGTCGGCCGCACCGAGCGAGACGCCCCGATACACGCAGATCCCACGCTGGGGTTTGATCGACCCGCCACCGCACACGGGCGCCGCGCCGCGCCGCCCGTTCGGCAAGCTGACCGACGCGGTGACCAGGCTGCTGGTCGCCACGGCGGCCGTCTTCGGACTCGCGGCCGTCGCCGAGCTGGCGCGCTACGCGGTGCTGTTGCGCAACCGGACGCGTTTGATCCACCCCGCCGTCCTCGTCGCCTCCGACGCGTTCGTGATCGGCGCCGGGGTGCTCGCGATCCTGCTCGCGCTGCTGGCCGCCGTAGCCACCGTCGGACGGCTGATCGAGATCAGGCGCTCGGCCTACGCCGCCACGGGCAGGCGCGACCCGCGCTCGCCGCGAGCGCTCGCGTTCGGTTGCCTGGTTCCGGTGGTCAACCTGCTGTGGCCGGGGTTCTTCCTGAGCGAGGTGGCCTCGTTGCAGGGCGATCCTCGGATGGGGCGGACGGTCCGGATCTGGTGGGCCGCGTGGGTCTTCGGCGGACTCGTCGCGGCGGCCGCGCTACTGTGGCGGACCGCGGATTCGTTGCAGGCCGAGGCAGACGGGGTGCTGTTCACCGCGTTCACCGACGCGGTCGCCGCCGCGGTCGCGGTGCTGACCCTCTGGGTGCTGCGCACGATCGAGGGGCGCGACCTGCTCGGTCGCGGCCGCACCGCGCGCCGCTGGCTGATCGCGGTGGACCCCGCCGTACCGGTGATCGAGCCGGTGCATCCCGGCGGACGGGGACCGGCCGACGCCGACGCGCACGAGAACAACGGTGCTCAGGACCATGAGCAGGAGGAGGTTATGGCCAAGTGAGCCAGGGCAGTCGCGCGCCGTTCGTGGTCGCGCATCGAGGCGCATCGGCGGCGCGCCCCGAGCACACGCTCGCCGCCTACGAGCTCGCGCTGCAGGAGGGCGCCGACGGCGTCGAGTGCGATGTCCGGCTGACCAGGGACGGACATCTGGTGTGCGTGCACGACCGCACCGTCGACCGGACCTCGTCGGGCAGCGGCCTGGTCAGCGAGATGACGTTGGACGAACTGCGCGCGCTGGATTTCGGCGCCGACGGCGCCCCCGCCTCGGTGCTGACCCTCAGCGAGCTGATCGGCCTGGTGCTGGACTGGCGCAGCAGGCCGACCAAGCTGTTCATCGAGACCAAGCACCCGGTCCGCTACGGCGCGCTGGTGGAGAACAAGCTGCTCGCCGAACTTCAGCGCTTCGGCATCGCCACCCCGGCCTCGGCCGATCATTCCCGCGCCGTCGTGATGTCGTTCGCGGCCACCGCCGTGTGGCGCATCCGTCGCGCCGCCCCGCTGCTGCCCACCGTCCTGCTCGGCGAATCGTCGCGCTACCTCGGCGGATCGGCGGCCACCACCGTCGGGGCCACGGCCGTCGGCCCCTCGGTGAAGACCTTGCGCGAGCACCCCGACCTGGTCGACAAGGCCGCCGCCGCAGGGCGCGCCACCTACTGCTGGACCGTCGACGACCCGGACGACGTCCAACTGTGCGCCGACCTCGGCGTCAGCTGGGTCGCCACCAATCACCCCGGCCGCACCAAGTCGCTACTGCCCGCCGCCTGATTCGGACCCGCCGGGCCCCGCTGGTTCGGGCCATCTCGCCCATAGATCCACCTGAGGTCGTACCAGTCGTTTCGGCAGTGGATCGATCGAGACAGACACGCTCGTCTGTGATCCGAAGAGGCCCCTAGGCGTCGGTCGCTTCTGCGCAGGCAGTGAGAAGGCCGGAGCGGGGTGCCCGCGGCCTCTTCGCCACGCCCACCACGGCGCACGTAAATCGCGCGCCCATTCCTGACGGAACCACACCACCTCAACCCCGGCTTTCGAGCGAAGCGAGACCGAGCATCCGCCGTTCGCGGCCCGGCTCGCGTCCGAGTGGCCGCCGCGTCCGCGACGCAGTCGCCAGCGGCGGTCGCTCGGACGCGAGCCACAAAGGGGCCGCGAACACGCCGCGACGAAGTCGCGGCCGAAAAGCACTGTAAGTTGAGCCCTCGTGGGTAAAAGCAAGCGCAACAGTCCTAAGCCCGGCGGGAACCGGGCGCAGCGTCTCGCCGAGCGGCGGGCGGCGCAGGAGCAGGCGGCGCGGATCGCCTCGCGTCCGTTCGAGGGCCTGGCCGCGGAGTGCGATCTGATCGCCCTGCGCGAATTCGTTCCGTCGGCCACCGCGACATTGACCCTGGCGCCCGAGGTGGCGGCGGAGCGACCGGTCGTGCTCGGAACAGTGCTACCCGGCGCGGTGGCCGCGCTGGTGCGCGCGGGTGACGAACCCAGCGGTTACGTCGGCGCGCAGGTGCAATTCCAAGGCGCCGATCCGGCCGCCGATCTGGCCGCGGCGATCCTGTGGACGCAGTCCGCCGAACCCGGTGATTCGCTGACCTCCGTGGAAAGCGTGGCGGGCGGCCCGCGGCTGGCCGATGTCATCGATCCCGGCGCGCGCCTGGATTTGACCGTGCACCAGGACTTCGACTGGTGGGTGCCAGCGGGAGTGGAGCCCGACGCGCAGGTCGCCGCCACCATCGAGCAGGCCAAGCAGGCGATCATGCCGTCCGCGCGGCTCGGGCTGGACGCCGACGCGATCGGCGCCGCCTGGTGGGTGGACGCGGGCGAGAAGGCGCACATCCGCTGGGTGCGGCCGGAGGACGAGGACGCGCTCATGCTGGCGCTGGCCCGCGTGCACGCTGCCGGGGGTCTGCACCTCGGCGAGGGTTCCCGATTCGCGGGGTCGTTCCGCACCCACGGCGTGCTGGTCCCGGTCTTCGACCTGGACCGCGAGCGGCACCCCGACGAATGGGTGAAGCCGGCGGCCGAATTCGGCGCTCGCCTGTCTGAGGCGCTGGCCGTCGACGCCCCGTTGACCTCCGACGAGCGGCGCTCGCGTGACGGTCTGCGGTCGCGTCAGGTCACCTTGCGCTGAGCCTCGGATATCAGAGAACTGCGGGAAAGCGATATATAGCCGCGGTGTTTTCCGGTTGCCGCTGGTACTGCTCGGAAGTCGGGTAAGACTTGCCGAACCATTGCGAAATGCGATGAGACCGTCGTTTACGCCGACATCGCAAATCGCGAGCTGAACCGCGACAGGCCCGGTTCCCGATACGGGAGCCGGGCCCGTTCGGCGACCTCCGTCAGACGGAGCCGCCCGCCACCGAAGGCGCGCCGGAGGCGTCGCTCGGGCCGCTCATTTCCCGCGCGACGAATTCCTCCAGATCGAACAGGTTCGACCCGGCGCGATCGGCGATGGTGAGCAAGGTGGTCATGTTCGCCACCTCCTCGACCTGTTCCTTCAGGAACCACTGCATGAACTGTTCGCCGAGGTAGTCGCCCTCTTCCCGGGCGGTGCTCGCCAACTGGATGATCTGCTCGGTGACCGTCTTCTCCTGGGCGAGCGCGAGCGCGATCGGCTCCCTGGCATTCTCGAACCGCGATTTCGCGGCGTCGATGCCGGAAATCTCGATGCTGATATCCCGGTCGAGGAAGTACTGCACGATCATCATCGCGTGATTGCGCTCTTCGACGGCCTGCTTGTAGAACCGCTTGGCCAGCTGCGGGAGATCGGCATTGTCGAACCACACCGCAATCGCGATGTACTGATGCTCGGCATTGAATTCGTGCCGGATCTGATCGTGCAACAGGCTGTGAAATTTGCTGCGGGGTGATTCCGGATGGCTTGACATGGCATCGACATTAGCGGCGGCCAAGTCGCATGTCATCCAAGTGCAGCCTTAATGAGGCTAGTGTTGCCTAATTAATTCTTCGCCGCGCCAGCCATTTTCGGCGCCGGGATATCCGCGCGCGGTCGCGACCGCATCTCCCTGGCGACGAACTCCTCGACGTCGAACAACTGCCCGTCGGCGCGGTCGAGCACGGCCAGCAGGGTGCTCATCCCCGCCACGTTCTTCACCTGTTCGGCGAGGAACCACTGGATGAATCGTTCGCCGAGATAGTCACCGGAGGCGCGAGCCGTACGAGCCAGTTCACTGATCCCGGCGCGGCGGGCCTGCTCGATCTCCAGCAGTGCGGCGACCGCGGCGCGCGGGCTTTCGAAGGTGGAGTGGATCTCGTCCAATCCGCCGATCTGCACCGGGAGATCCCGGTCCAGCAGGTACTGCACCATGCGCAGCGCGTTGCCGTGGTGCTCGCGTGACAAGTCGTAGGCGTGTCCGGCCAGTTGCGGCAATCTGCGCGTGTCGAAATACACGGCGGCGGCGAGATACTGCTGGGCGGTGGTGAATTCGCGACGAATCTGCGTGCGCAGCAAGTCGGGGAAGGACTCGTCGGCGTCGTCGATGTCCGGCATGGCGTCGACGCTACCGCGTCAGCAAGTCCTCCGGGATCGGACGGTCATCGGCCAGCGCGTCGAAGAACCGGCCCGCTTTGTCCTTGTCCCACAGCAGGACGTTGCCGCTGTCGGTGTCCTCGAATCCGCCGACCGGCACCGCCGTGGCGACGGTATCGCCGCGCAGGGCCCAGCCCAGGCCGCCGAGGTTCCAGATGTGGTCGCCGTTGTCGACCTTCAGCGACTTGGCGGCGTCGGTGGCCAGCGGCCAGAGCTTGAACGGGTTGGCCAGCGTGGCGCCGCTGGTCGCCTTCTTCAGCAGCGCGGCCATGAAGATCCGCTGGTTGTTCATCCGGTCCAGATCGGCCAGCGCCGTCGCGCGGCTGCGGACGAAGCCCAACGCCTGCGGTCCGTTCAGCCGCTGGCAGCCCGCGGGCAGGTCGATGCCGGCGAGCGGGTCGTCGATCGGCTTGGGCACGCACACGTCGATGCCGCCGAGCGTATCGACCACGCTGGCGAAGCCGCCGAAACCGATCTGCGCGTAATGGTCGATGCGCAGGCCGGTGGCGATCTCCACGGTCTGGACCAGCAGCGCGGGGCCGCCGATGGCGAACGCCGCGTTCAGCTTGTCCCTGCCCTGGCCGGGAATGCTGACGTACGAGTCGCGCGGCAGGCTGACCAGCGTGGTCTTCCCCGATCGCGGCACGTGCACGAGCATGATCGTGTCGGTGCGCTCCGGGCCGACCTCACCGCCGGTGGCGAGTTCCTGCTCCTGCTCCGCGGTCAGCTCGCCGCGGCCGTCGGACCCGACCAGCAGCCAGTTCGTGCCGGGTGTGTCGCCGACCCGCTTGGCGTAGTTCGTCAGCGCGGGGATGCGGTTGAGCGAGTTGTCCAACTTGATGACGGCGCCCACGGCGGCGAGCACCAGGACCAGCAGGATCACCAGGAACCAGCGGAAGGGATGACGCTTGCGGCGGGGTCGAGGAGCCCGCGGGGCACGCCCTCCCCGAGGTGGGACCGGCGGGGAACTCGTACGGAACGGCCGGGGTTTCCGGGGCGGCGCGGCGGGCGGACCTTCGTGATAGGGGACCGGGCGCTGGGTGGGCGCGTGCGATGGAACTTCGTGATGCGGCACCGGCCGCTGCGTGGGGGCGTGCCTGCGGGCCGGGGGAGGCGGCGGCATTCGGCGCGCCTGCTCGGGCGGGACCTGCGAATACGCCAGCGGCTGCGCGTGTGGGCCTGCGGTTCCGTCGCGGCGCATCACCTGCGTGGGCTCGATCGGCGCCGGTGCACCGGGCCCAGGAGGTGGCATGCGACGGCGCGCAGGGCCGGGACTGCCGGGCGGCGGCATCCGGCGCGGACGCGCGTTGCGCTGGGGGTCGTCGCCGTTCATCACTGAAACTCTACTTATCGGGCCGACGTGACGTGCCGCATGTGGACACCGGCGCACGCGGAGGCGGCGCTGCTTCGTAATTCGCGCGCGGGACCGCGTTGTTAGCGTTCCCGAGGGCACGGTTGTGTCACGGGAGCCACGAAACATGGCCGCGCAGAACGGTGTAGCCGATGTAGGCGACCGCGTCGATGGTCGCATGGGCGAGGACCAGCGGCCACAGCCGGTTCGTGCGTTGCCAATAGCGGCCGAATATGACGCCCATCACAAAGTTCCCGAGCCCGCCGCCGAGTCCTTGATACAGGTGATAGCTGCCACGCAGCGCGGCCGAGGCCAGCAGAGCCGAGTTGGCCGACCACCCGAGCCTGCGCAGCCGGGTGAGCAGGAACGCGACCACGATGACCTCCTCGGCCACGGCGTTCGCGCAGGCGGAGAGCACGAGCGCGGGCAGCCGCCACCAGTAGTCGCCGAGCGAGGCCGGGACGATCGTCACGCTCAGGCCGAGCGCGTGTGCCGCGAGATACAGCCCGAGCCCCGGCAATCCGATGATCGCGGCCAGCGTCAAGCCGGGTAGCACGTCGGCGCGCCACCGCAGCCGGTTCGCCAGCCCGATCAGCCGCGGTCCGATGCCGCCGCGCCACAGCAGATACAGTCCCAGCGCCGCCCACCCGAGCAGCCGCAGCACGCTGAACAGCTGGAACAGCAGATCGATGGTGGACTGTGTCGATCGCGACGGGTTCAGCGCGACGGTGCGCCCGCCGATTCCGCCCGGGCCGAGCGCGCTCTCCACCAGCGAGAGCGCGGCGCTGAGCCCGCTGAGCCCGAACGTGACCAGCAGCACCACGGCGATCTCTAGTTTGATCGCCAGCCGCTCCCGATCGGTCGGTTCGGCCTCGTCCCACTCGGCACTGGACTCCGCACGCATGAGTCGAATCTATTGCGCTGGTCCGAACAGGCGCGCGCCGTGTCGGCGTGCGAATCGCCCGGCCCGCGGGCATGTCGCTCGGCTCGACAACCTGCCCCGGTCCGGCCTCGGCGTCAGATCCGGCGCAGTCCGTTGAGGAACGGGCAGCCCGCCAGCGTGCGTACGGCCCGGCTGAGCCCTTCGATGTCGTCGGCCGGTGCGCTGAACGGCAAGCGGAAGTCGTGGTCGCCGTCGTGTCCTTCCACCCGCAGGGTGAGTCCGTAGCGGTCGATAGCCAGCGGGTGCACGATGCCGCGCTGTAGCTGTGGCGGCAGGTGCCTGGCCAGCTGGGCGACGACGTCGGCGTGATCGGCCTGCATGTGCTGCAGCCACGCGGATTCCATGGCGCAGAACGGATCCGGCTGCGCCGAGCGCAACTCCTCGCTGGTCACCGATTCGGCGCCGGTCGAGTCGGCCACCACCGCGGAGTTGATCACCAACCGCAGCAGGCTGGCGCCGAAGCCGATATCGAGCAGTCCCGGATGCGGATGCTCCTTCGCCACCTCGGTGGCCAGCGCGCGCTGCGCCTGTGTGGGCACCGCGCGCACCCAACCGCGCAGCCAGACCAAGGCGCGGACGGGCTCGCGCAGCGGCAGCGGGGCGTGGTCGGTGAGTTCGAGCACCGCGGGCGCGCCGTGCTCTCCGGAGTTTCCGGCCAGGATCGCGGCGATCGAGGTCGTCGGCACCGCGATCACGGCGTCGCCGCACTGCCGGACGTGGTGCACGGACGCGGGCGTCGGATCGATGCCGGGCATGGCCAGCACCGCTTGCACCGCGTGCGCGCAGGCGCTGCGCACTCGCTCGGCGGTGGACGGTGCGACGGTCGAGGACGGACGCGGCATACAAACCTCCGTGAAGCGGGCGGCGCTGCAATAGGATTAGGTTACCCTAAGCTAAGTGACGGGCCATGCTTCCCGCAAGCGTTCCGATCCGGCTGATCGCAGCGAACCGTGTCGATTCCCGGTCGAATCGGGTTGTTGCGGTGAGGGCGTGTCGGAAGGGACGGGATCGAGCGAACCGGTGCTGGTGACGTTGTCGGCGCCGCCGCGGCGCGGTTTGGCCGACGGGCTGGTCCGCAACATCGGCGCAAGTTCCGCAGCGCCGATGCTGGAGCTGGACGCCCCCGACGCCGAGATCGCCGGTTTCCTCGCGCACGTCGCCCACTCCGATACCGGCTTCGTCGCGCGCACCTCCTCGGGAGAGCGCGCGGTCGCCATCGTCGCCGCCACGGCCGCCGCCCTGTGCGGCGAGGACATCGGCACGGCCCTGCGCGAGCCCGACATCGCCTTTCTGACCTCCCTGAAGCCGCAGGCCGTCGAGGCGGTCCGATCGGTTCTGCTCGCCATCGAAACCGAGGCCGCTGACCGGGTGAACGCCGCGTTGCGGGTGCTCAACGCGGGTTGAACGCCGCTCGGGCGGTCACGGAACAGTCGCCTCGCGGCGGCGGGGCCTTCCCAATCGGTGGGGGGCCGGGCGAGCGCGCAAGTAATCTCGTAACCGTGCCGCGAATCGCGTACTTCGGGCCGTCCGGAACGTTCACCGAGATGGCCCTCGCTCAACTGGAATCCTCGGGAACCTTCGACGGGCCCGTGGAGCGGATCGCCGCGCCCAGCCAAGGCGCCGCGCTCGACCTGATCCGCTCCGGTGACGTGGAGGGCGCGGTGGTGCCGATCGAGAGCTCCGTCGAAGGGTCGATCTCGGCGACGCTCGACTCGCTGGCAATCGGTCCGCGTCTGCAGATCGTCGCCGAGACCGAACTCGAGGTGAGTTTCACGATCCTCGGCAAACCGGGCACGGCGCTTCCGGACGTGCGCACCCTCGCCGCATACCCCGTGGCCGCCGCGCAGGTGCGGTTGTGGGTGGCGCGGCATCTGCCGCAGGCTCAGCCCTACACCTCGGCGTCCAACGCCGCCGCCGCCGAGGACGTGGTGGCAGGCCATGCGGACGCCGCCGTGTCGACCGCGCTGGCCGGAGAGCGGCTGGGTCTGATCGCGCTGGCCTCCGGCGTCGCCGATCACGAGCAGGCGATCACGCGGTTCGTGCTGTGCACCAGGCCGACGGCCGCGCCGCCCGCCACCGGAGCCGACCGCACATCGATCGTGCTCGAACTGCCGAACGTACCGGGCTCACTGATGCGCGCCTTCGCCGAGTTCGCCACTCGCGGAATCGATCTGACCAGGATCGAATCGCGGCCCACTCGAACCGGCATGGGCACCTACCGTTTCTATCTCGACTGCGTGGGGCACATCGATGACGCCGCGGTCGCCGAGGCGCTCAAAGCACTGCACCGCAACGCGCGGATCCGCTTCCTCGGGTCTTGGCCTGCGACTTCCGCGACCGGCACGCCACCACCGCCGGACGAAGCGGACGCGGAGTGGTTGATCCAGCTGAGAAAGGGGATGGCCGACCTATGACCGGGAGGTTGATTCTGGTCCGGCACGGGGAGACCGAGGGCAATGTCGCCAAGCTGCTGGACACCCGGATTCCGGGCTTGCCGCTGACCGAACGCGGTGCGGCGCAAGCGAAAGCGTTCGGTGAGGGCCTGCTCCGTCCGCCGAAGGTGCTGTTCTCCTCGGCGGCGCTGCGCGCGCGCCAGACCGCGAGCTACATCGAGGCGGCCACCGGTGTCGCCGCCATGGTGCTCGACGGACTGCACGAGGTACAGGCCGGGGACCTGGAGGGAGAACACAGCGAGGAGGCGCACCAAACCTTCCAGCGGATCTACCGTGCCTGGCACGAGGGCGATCTCACGCTGCGGGTGCCCGGCGGCGAATCCGCTCAGGACGTGCTGGATCGGTTCCTGCCCGCGGTCGAGGAACTCCGGAACACCTATCTGACCCCGGACGACGACACGCACGGTGACGTGATGGTGGTCAGTCACGGTGCGGCCATGCGGCTCGTCGGCCGCACCCTCGCGGACGTGCGGCCGCCGTTCACGACGAACAACCACTTGGACAACACCGAGACGATCGAGCTGGTGCCGATGCCCGACGGCGGGTGGGAGTGCATTCGCTGGGGACGGTTCACGCCGCCGTTCGGCTACGAAGTCGCGCCGACCTCGGACGATCCCATGGGCTAGCGATGCCGGCGCGCTCAGGACAGTTTCGGATTCCGGGGGAACTCTTCGCGTTCCGGTAGGGAATTGATCAGATCCTGCACGGCCGTGCGCAGTCGCGCGGGAGTCCCGCTGCTGAGCGACGTCCACTTCACGCCGTCGTCGGACCTGCTCGCGGTCGCGATGAATCGGCCCGCGCGCGTATTGAAGACGGCGATGTGGTTGTCGGCCGTGTCTCTGGTGCCGTCGCCGTAGATCACACCGACGATCTCGGCATACGAGTGAATCTCGACCAGGGCCGCGGCCAAAGTGTGCGCGTCCTGGGCCGGATTGCCCACCTTCGCCAGTCTTTCCGCGGTGGCCGCGGCGTCACCGGTGTCGCCGAAGATCGTGGCCAGCTCTTCGGTGGGCGCGTTCATGCCGTACAGCTCGAGCGGTTCGGCGTAGCCGAGTGCCGCGAGAACCGTTGCCGGCAGGTCGTTTCCGGCCTCATCGATGACGTAGGAGTCCTGCCCCCGAAGGGCGACGACCGGGAGGTCGACGCCCTTCGCCAGACAGAAGCGACTCACCCAGCCATCGACGACCAGGCGCAGCGCGATGATCCAGTGGGGCCGGTGCAGGGCGCGCAGCCGGTTCTCCAGATCGCCATGCAGCACATCATCGATCAGGAGGTCCCGCTGGGCGAGGGACTCGGCGGCCGCGTCCATCGCCGCTTTGTGGTCGGTCAGGTTGTCGTAGCGCGCCCTCGCGTTCAGGACGACGGGAACCTCGATTTGCAGTTTCTCCACGAGGAACTGCATTTCGTCGAGCGACAGGACGACCGCATCGAGCGTCGACGGGCCGCGGCCCGCACCGAGTACGGTCACCTAACCGTCCCGCTGAGGTCACCGCCGATGACCCCATCGGTGGTGAGACGGCCGTCGTTGAAGTGCTCGGTCGACCGCAGGTAATCCCGGCCGTCGTGCTCGTTCTCGTCGTCCTCGTCGCTGCGCGCCTGATTACCCAGCAAGGGGTTGCCGTTGCCGGTGTTGGCCGGACGCACCGGCGCCGCCTCGACGCCTTTGACCACGGCAGTCTCCTGCACCGCAGCGGTGGCGCCACCGATCGTGCCGTTGGAGCCCCAGCCCTCCGGAAGTTTGAGCGAGCCGCTGCTGATGCCCGCCGCCGATCCGAGACCCGTGAACGACACGGCGCGCGTCGCGGCGCCGGCAGCCGTGGCCGCCGCACCGACACCCATGGCCATGGGAGCCATGCCGGAGAAGGCGGGCGCGGAGCTGGTGCTGGCCGCTGCGATCGCGCTGCCCGCGACATTTCCGACGGTGGAGACACCGGTGGTGGCGATCGAGCCGACGGCCTGCGCGGCCTGGGTGGCAGCGCTCGCCACGCCCGGGTTGCTCAGGAAGGCCTGCGTCGCGGCGACGGCGGCCTGGATCGGATCGGCCGGGACTTCGCTGGTCGTGTCCGCCGCCTGCTCGGGGCTGGCCGTCCCGGCGCCCTTGGCGATCGGCGGCGGCAGCAGGAACTCGGCGGGTGTGGCGAGCATGGCGCTGGTCGCGGCCTCGTAGGTCTCCATGACCAGCGCGGCGCGAATGTCCATGGCGTGCCTGGCGACTTCGGCGGCCTCGAAGGCGCCGCTCAACACGCCCGGCGGGTTCGCCGACGCGGCCAAGGCGGTGTTGACGGCCGCGATCTCGGGCGGACTCGGCATCGCCAGCGCGGCGACGGTGTAGGCGGTGGCGTTCGCCGCGGCCTTGGCGCCCATCGCGGCCGCCTGCACGCCCTGCTGCTCGGACCAGCCGAGGAAGCCGGTGAGCTTGCTCAGCGCGGCGATACCGTTGATGCCCTGCATGCCGACGCCGAGTTCGGCCATCACCCTGGCGACGGTCGTCGTCGCGTCGACCCAGGCGGCGGTGAGCCCGCCCCACGCGGTGGCGGCGGCCGAGATCGGAATCGCGTGCGCGCCCGCGTGAAGGGTGGCCGAATTGACCTCCGACGGGCGCGCGGCCCAGATCACCCCGGTGACTCCTGCAACCATGTTTGTCTTCTCCCCTGCTCGAGCGTTGCTGATTGAACTCGTTGCGGAACTACACCTGGATGGCGCTGATGCCTGCGGCGCGCACCACGTCGCCCGCGACGTGCTGGGCCAACTGCATGCGCAGCGTCGCCGCGGCGTGGTGGCATTCCAGAATCGCCTGCGCGATCGCCCGGTCGTGCGACATCGCCCCCTGATTGAAATGGCTCGCGCTGACGAAGGAGACTTCCTCCGCCCCGGAGGGCAGCACGTGCGTCGCAGGCGCGGTGACCGCCGCGGCGGCCGCCAGACGTTCGGCGACGAGGTCGAGTTCGGCCGCGGCGGCGAGAATGGCTTCGGGTGCGATCAGTACATGTCCAACCATGACTCGACTCCTTCTAGTGGCTGTGGGGCGGAACCACGAGAATTCCCCCTTCGAGTGATAGGACGCGACAGCAACGCGATCGGTTCCATCGAATCCCCAACTTTTCGATCTCCGTGCCGATTACACACCTACCGCTGGTGGTGCGCAATACAGCTCGGTCAAGACTATCCCCATCCCAGCTGATGCAGGCGGTCTTCGTCAATGCCGAAATAGTGTGCGATCTCGTGGATCACGGTGATCGCCACCTCTTCCACCACCTGCGCCTCGTCGGCGCAGTGCTCGAGAATCGCGTCGCGATAGATGGTCACGGTGTCGGGAAGCGCTCCGCCGTACTGACTGTCGCGTTCGGTGAGGGCGATGCCGTGATACAGGCCGAGCAGATGCGGATCCTCCGGATTGCGCGGCTCGATCAGCACGACCACGTTGTCGATGGCGCGGGTCAGCTCGGGCGGGATGAGATCCAGTGCGTCGCCGACCAATTCCTCGAACCGGTCGGCGGACATCGTCACGGGCATCGGCGTTCGGCTACCTCGGCTGGGGCTGCGGCGGCAGCGGCGCCGCGCCGGGCAGCGGTGCGGGCGTGGAACGTCCGTTGTTCGGCGGCGGTACCGGAGCCTGGCCGTTGATCAGGATCTCGCCCTTGGCCGAACCGGTGATCGGCGCGAAGCCCTCCCGGTCGGCGCCCTTGCCGATCATGCAGTCCAGCTTGCGGCTGCCTGCCATCCAACTGCGGGCATCGATGTAGTCGAAGAACAACGTAAGCGTCTTGTTCCGGATGACGTCCGGCCCGCCGAGGTAGTCGGTCGAGGTGCGGGTGCACTCCTGCTCGACGAACTTGTCCTGGTCGTCCTTCGCGGGCGGGCCGCCGTTGAAGTGGGCGCTCAGATCCACCGTGGAGACGATCTCCACCGCGTGCGGCTGGGCGCAGTCGACGGGATCGGTGGGCAGGTTCTGGTTGATGCCGAGGCACACGCCCGGCTCGTACACCTTGGACTGGTCGTGCTCGGTGGCGCTGCCGACCGACGGCGGAGTGCCAGCGCTGGCCGCGATCTGCAGGCCGCAGCGCAGCGTGCGGTCACCGTGCTGCCAGCCTTCCGGGCTCGGGTACATCAGCCCGACGATGTACTTGCCACGCGGATCGAACCGGCCCGACATGTACTTCTGCACCGCGGGCACGCAGTGCTCTTCCTTCAGCTCGGTCAGGCGCAACGAGTCCGGGAACCGCGAGCCGGGACCGAACTCCTTGCCCGGGTATCTGCTCATGTCGATGTCGGCCGCGACCTCGAACATGTGCTTGGTCGAGCAGTTCACCTTGACCAGGTCCGAGCGGTCCGGCTTGGTCCAGCTCAGGCAGTCGCCCTTGGACGCGGTGCCGAACTCCTTGTCCAGCACGGGCTGTGCCGGTGCGCCTGGATTGTGCGCCTCCAGGCCCTTCTCGTTGTCGAAGCCGGTGACGAACAGCGTCACCAGGGCCGCGACCACGGCGCCGACGGCTACCGCGAGCAGGCCCCAGCGCAAGGTGGGCGCCGACAGATGCAGATCGCGCAGCTCGCCCTTGCCCATGGCGGCCTTGGCCGAGTCGAACGAGCGCCGTAGGGAGTCGGCGCGCGACGACGCGCCGCGCTTGGGCGCCTGCGGGGACCGGGACACACGTTCGGAGGACATCGCGGTCCATCATGGCAGCGTCGGTGCCGCGGTGCCACGACCTGGCCCGATCGGCGCGGCACGGGGGCGGGTGGATCAGCCGCGCAGCGCGGAGAGGAAGACGCCGGGCAACCGGGCCGGGTTGGCGTCGGCGTAGAACTCGGTGAGCCTGCGCCCGGTGGTCGCGGCGGTGGCGTTGCCGACGAACCAGGGCGGCTTGGGGGAGAGGGCGAACTCCCCGCCGAGCAACGAGCGCGGGGCGGGCCGGAACGGACCGCGCACCACGGTGCGCTCCACGTCGTCGAGCAACAGGGCGTTGTGCACCACGCCGATACCGCTCTGCACGTCGTCGAGGGTATGTCCGGGAAAGGCGCCCCAGGCGGCCCGCGGCGCGAGAAAGGCCAGACCGGTCCAGGTGTTCACCGCGATAGCGCCGTAGCGCAGCCGCTCGATCGCGCGGTCGAACGCCACACCGAGCCTGCGCATGGTCGCCGGATGGGCGATGACGTTCGCGCCCAGGGTGCCGGTCAGCTCGGCGTTGGCGAAGTCCACCGCGCGCTGCAGGAACTCGCCGCCCGCATAGGGCAGCTCCACGACGCCGAGCACAGGCGAGAAGTATTCCGTGCGCAGCAGCGGCGAGCCGGTCGGCGGCAGTCCGTCGACCAGCACCCGCCCCGCACCGAGACGCTCGGCCTGCGGATACGAGGCCAGCGCGTCGGCGACCCGCGCGTCGCTGCCCGGGTAATAGGCGGTTCGCTGTGGCGCCCGCTCCATGGCCAGGCGGAGTTCGGCGAGGAACTCGTCCTTGCGGTCCCACTCGGAGCCGATCACCACCGCCTGCGCGGCCACACAGTTGTAGCCGCCGTTGTGCAGCCGTTGGGTGGCCACGTGCTCGGCCTGATAGCGCAGATCGGCGTCGGACCAATCGCCTGGCACCACGATGGTCGGCGAGACGCCGCCCAGCTCACTGGTGATCGGCTTGTCCAGCAGGGGCCGGTTGTCCTTCTTGCGCTGCGCGCCCTCCGCGCCGGGGCCCCACACGATGGCGTCGTGGGTCTGCGCGCTGCCGGTCATGTGCACGTGCGCGACATCCGGATGACGCACCAGGTAACCGCCCTCCCGCGCACCGCCGGTGAGGATCCGCAGCGCGCCGAGTTCCAGCAGCGGTTCGAACACCATCTCGAAGACGGTGAACAGCGGGTCGGTGATCGGGTTGAGCTTCAGCGCGACCACCCGGTTGTGCGCGAACAGCTCGTAGAGCGCGTCCAGCGGCGGAATCGAGGTGATGTTGCCCGCGCCGAGCACCGCGCCGATCCCGCCGGTGGCGGTGGGGTCGAGCTGGGCCAGCCCGGCTCGCCTGCGTGCGCTGTCGGCGTCCACGCCGGGGCGCAGCCACACCTCACCGCGGAAGCCGTTCAGCAACAGCCGGTCGTAGACGCCGAACGGGAACGCGGGCACGGCCAACCGCCCGCCCGGCGCCTCCCGCAGCGTGATGCCCGCCACCGGGCTGCGGCCGGTCTCCAGCGCGGCGAGGGTCGCCGACAGCGCGGCCGTGGCTTGCAACAAGGTGAGCGGGCCGGACATCCACTCCTCGCCGATCAATGGAGAGTGCTCGTCGAGGTCCTTGACGACGCACGCGGCGCGCACCCAGTCCTCGGCGAAGCGGCCGATTCTGGCATGGATCTCGTCGAGCAAGGCGCGGCGGCGGCGCAGCGGCGTCGCGGCCCACGTCTTCTCGCCCGCGGCGAGATCGGCCAGCGCGTTGTCGACGGCCGTCTCACCGAATGGAGTGCCCACAAGCCCCACTATGCGCGCGATCGCGCCCGGATGGTCCGCATCCTGGGATATCGGCGTGAAAGCGCAACACACCGACCACTAGGCTGGTGGCCCATGATCGACCTCCGATTCCTGCGGGACAACCCGGACGCGGTCCGCGCCTCGCAGCGCGCCCGCGGCGAAGACCCCGCCCTCGTCGACGCGCTGCTCGAGGCGGACGCGGCGCGGCGTGCCGCGGTGGCCACCGCGGACAACCTGCGCGCCGAGCACAAGGCGATGGGCAAGCTGATCGGTAAGGCGAGCAAGGAGGAACGGTCCGCTCTGCTGGCGCAGGCGTCGGAGATGTCGGTCAAGGTCAAGGAGGCCGAGGCCGCGCAACACGCCGCCGACATGGATCTCGACGCCGCGCACCGCGCCATCTCGAACGTGGTGCAGGAAGGCGCACCGGCCGGTGGCGAGGACGATTTCGTCGTGCTGCAGACCGTCGGCGCCCCGAGGGAGTTCGATTTCGAGCCGAAGGACCACTTGGAACTCGGCGAGTCGCTCGGCCTGATCGACATGGAGCGCGGCGCGAAGGTCTCCGGCGCCCGGTTCTACTTCCTGACCGGCTACGGCGCGCTGCTGCAGCTGGGCATGCTGCAGCTGGCCGCGCAGAAGGCGGTGGCCAACGGCTTCACCATGATGATTCCGCCGGTGCTGGTGCGCCCGGAGGTCATGGCGGGCACCGGGTTCCTCGGGCAGCATTCGGCCGAGGTCTACCACCTCGCCGACGACGATCTGTACCTGGTCGGCACCTCGGAGGTGCCGTTGGCGGGCTACCACTCGGACGAGATCCTCGACCTGAGCGACGGCCCCAAGCGTTACGCGGGCTGGTCGTCGTGCTTCCGCCGCGAGGCGGGCAGCTACGGCAAGGACACTCGCGGCATCATCCGCGTGCACCAGTTCGACAAAGTGGAGATGTTCGTCTTCACCACGCCCGATCAGGCCGACGCCGAACATCAGCGCCTGCTCGCCTGGGAACAGGAGATGCTCGCGGCGATCGAGGTGCCCTACCGGGTGATCGACGTCGCGGCCGGTGATCTCGGCAGCTCCGCCGCGCGCAAATTCGACTGCGAGGCGTGGGTGCCGACCCAGCGGACCTACCGGGAACTCACCTCGACCTCCAACTGCACCACCTACCAGGCGCGGCGGCTTGCCGTCCGTTATCGCGACGAGAACGGACGGCCGCAGATCGCCGCGACGTTGAACGGCACGCTCGCGACCACCCGCTGGCTGGTGGCCATTCTGGAGAACCATCAGCAAGCCGACGGGTCGGTCCGGATTCCGGCCGCCCTGGTCCCGTTCGTCGGCACCGACGTGCTGCGACCGACGAACTGACCACGCGGGCATAACGTTCAGGTGAATAGCTACTGGTTCGCCATGCCGGATTCCCGGGATGTGGCAACCAGCGGGATTCCTTATGTCTAGGCTATTCGTCGTGCGAGGAATCGGGTCTCGCGGCGATACCCGAACCCGGGTGCGGGCCGCGTCTGCGCTGGCGACGGCTATGGTCATGGCTCGGACCACCGGGGCGTTCTACGTCATGGGCGGGGTGCTCGGTCTGCTGATCACCGCCATCGCCCCTGGTGAGGAGGGTAATCGTCCGCTGGTGGGCGGGGCGGCAGCGGTGGCGCTGGCGCTCGGTCTCACGCTGCTCGCATGGGGGCCGCGGCTGCCGCATTCGATCCACCACGTCTACGTCGCGATCGCGACGGTGCTGGTGACGATCGCGGTGCACTCCTTCCCGAACACCGTCGGAGCGATCAGCCTCGCGGCGTTCTACGTGTTCATCGCGTGCGACGCCGCGCTGTTCTTCGCCTGGTCGCAGGCCGCCGCCCATATCGCGTTCGCCTTGGCGCTGTGCCTGTGGGTGTTGCCCGCGCGGCCGGTGACGCCCGGATTGCCGTGGTGGTCGGGCCTGATTCCGGCCGGTGTGACCTTCGGCGTCGGCGTCGTCGTCGGAATCCTGACCAGGATGGCGTCCGAAGCCGACATCGATGTGCTCACCGGACTGCTCAACCGGCGCGGCTTCGACCGGGCGTTGAACACCGCGATCCAGCAGGCCACCAGGTCCGGGCACGGGCTCGCGCTGGTGCTGGTCGACCTGGATCGCTTCCAGAAGATCAACGATCATCTCGGGCACCGCGCCGGTGACGCCGTCCTGCAGCGGGTGGCCGACACCTGGTCGAAACTGCTGGCCCCCGAGCAGCGCCTGGCGCGCTACGGCGGTGACGCGTTCGCCTTGCTGCTGCCGAACACCACCGAGCAGGCCGCGATCCTGCTCACCGAACAGCTCCGCGCCGCGGTGACCACCGGCTGCTCGGCCGGCGTGACCTCATGGCAGCCGGGCGAATCCGGGTCGCTGCTGGTCAGCCGCGCCGACGTCGGCCTGTACCGGGCCAAGCAGGCCGGACGCAACCGGACGGTGCTGGAGTCCTCCCGGCAGCTGCCGCTGGCGGTGGAACTGCGCGAAGCGATCGACCGCGGCGCGCTCGACGTGCACTACCAGCCGATCGTCAGCCTCACCGAAGGCGGCGGCAAGGCGGTCGGTGTCGAGGCGCTGCTGCGTTGGTCGTCGAGCGCGCAACCGGATGTCACCACCGAGGGCTTGATCCGCGTCGCCGAGGAGTACGACCTCATCGCCGATCTGGACGAGCTGGTGCTGCGCCGGGCCTGCGCGGACGCGGCGCGGTTGCAGGAAACTTTCGCCCAGCTGGATTTGACGCTGAACGTGAACGTCAGCGGGCTGGAGCTGGCCGAGGCCGGTTACGCCGACCGGGTGGCGGGGATCCTCGCCACGACGGGTTGGCCCGCCGATCAGCTGGTGCTCGAGGTGACCGAAAGCGAACTGGCCGCCGAATCCCAGACCGCGATCGAGAATCTGCACACCCTGCGGGAGCGGGGCGTGCGCATCGCCATCGACGACTTCGGCACCGGCTACTCCTCGCTCAGCCGACTGGCCACCCTGCCGAGCGACATCCTCAAGGTCGATCAGTCCTTCGTCGCCGCGATCCGCTCCGACTCGCCCGCGCCGCCGCTGCTCGGCGTGATCGCCGCCCTGTCCAACGCGCTCGACCTGCAGGTCATCGCCGAGGGAGTGGAGACCGAATACCAAGCCGCGGTGCTCACCGAACTGGGCTTCGCGCTCGCGCAGGGCTATCACTACAGCGATTCGCATCCGGTGTCGGAGCTGATCAGCGACCTCAACGAGAACAAAGGCCGGATCGGCTCCGGCGTCACGGACGGGGAGCTGGGCGACGGGGACTCCGTTCCCGCGAACGGCTGGGTGCCGCTGCCCTGATTCACTCCTTCGCGACCGAGCGGAAATCCCTTGACGCCGTGCGGCGTGGATGGACATGCTGATCGACATGCGTTTGCTCATCTACGCCTGTTGATCCGCTGGATCGCCGCGCGCCCGGCGCGCGAACAGCGCGGGTGCGCTCAGCCTGCGCTCGCTGACGGTTCGGGCGGTGCTCTTCAAGAGCATCGGTGAACTGATCCCGCTCTACGCGCTGTACGCCCTGCTGTTCGCCGACCACGGCATGAGCACGGGGCAGATCTCCTCGCTGTTGGCCATCTGGTCGGCGACGTCGTTCTTGCTCGAGGTGCCCTCCGGCGCGTGGGCCGACACGGTGTCGCGCCGTGGGCTGCTCGTGCTCAGTGGCGTCTTGCTGACGGCGGGCTTCGCGCTGTGGACGGTGGCGCCCTCGTTCGCGGGTTTCGCCGCCGGATTCGTGCTGTGGGGGACCTCGGGCGCGCTGGCCTCCGGCACGTTCGAGGCGCTGCTGTACGACGACCTCGCCGCCCGCGCGGCGTCGTCGGCCTATTCGCGCATCCTCGGTTACACCCGTGCCGGTGCGGAGACGGCTGTCGTCATCGCGATCCTCGCAGCGACGCCCCTGTACCTGTACGGCGGCTATGTCTTGGTCGGCTGGTTCAGCGTCGCCATGGCGGCCGTACACACATTGGTCGCGCTGTCGCTGCCCACGGCGCCGAAAGCGGTGTGCGCGGCGGACGTTGATGCTCTCGAAGAGGAAGACTTCTCCGGCCGACCTTCAGCGCCGGTCGATGATGTCCACGCCCGCACTGTCGGGGATTGTTCGGTGGATCGCACGATCTTGTCGGAGGTGGGTTCGGCGTCTCGGCCACGGGGCGAACGTTTCGAGCAGCCGAGTGTCCCCAACGGCTTCGCGTCGGAGCCCGCAGCCGTCGATCCGAAGCGCTCCGCGCCGCGGCCGGGACCGTTCGCGCGATACCGCACCATGCTGAAAGCCGGGGTCGGCGAAGCGGTCCGCGTGCGGGCGGTGCGCTACGGCGTGCTGCTGGAGGCGCTGCTGTTCGGGGTGACGGCGTTCGACGAGTACTTCGCCCTGCTGGCGGAGGAATCCGGCGTCTCGACCGCCGTTGTGCCCCTGCTGGTCGGTCTCACCGTGTTCGGTTCGCTGACCGGTTCGGTGCTGGCGGGGCGCACCGAAGGGATGTCGGGCCGGACGATGTCGATCGCGGTGGCCGCCGCGGGCATGCTGTTCCTCGGCGGGGCGCTGATCGCCGGCCTCGCGACCGGCCGTCCGGACGCGGTCTACCTGCTCGCCGGCCTCGGTTTCGGTTCGATCGGCGTTTCCTACGGCATCGTCTACAACGCGGGGATAGTCGCGGCCGCCCGCCTCCAGGACGCCATCGACGGTCCCGCCCGAGCCACCGTCACCTCGGTGTCCGGCCTCCTGGGCGAGGTGATCGCCCTCGCGATCTTCGCTTTCGCCGGCCTCACCACCCAGCACACCTCCATCTCCACCCTCCTGGCCCTCCTAGGCGCCTCCCTCCTCGCCATCGCCGCCCTCACCCCGCGCTGGCTGCCCCGCGCTGATTGACCGCGAGTGGCACACCGTGGAGAGACCCTCTCGGGAAATGCCGCGGTCATGTGCCCCTCGTGGCGGTTGGGTAGCGTGCGGGAGTGCGGTTCGGGCTGGTTTGCGGGTTCGGGATCGGTGCCGGGGTGGCGGTGCAGGGGCGGATCAACGGCGCGTTGGGGGCGAGGTTGGCCGATGGGGTGGCGGCGGCGACGATCAGTTTCGGGGTGGGGCTGGTTGTGCTGGTGGTGGCGTTCGCGGTCAGCGGGCGGTTGCGGGTTGGCGCGCGGCGGGTGCGGCGGGCGGTATCGGAGGGCGTGCTGCGACCTTGGCAATTGCTCGGCGGTCTGTGCGGGGCGTTCTTCGTGGCGTGCCAGGGGCTCACCGTCGCGGCCATCGGTGTCACCGCGTTCACCGTTGCGACCGTCGCGGGACAGCTGCTCAGCAGCCTGGCTGTCGACCGGCTCGGTCTCGGTCCGAGCGGCCGCACGCCGGTCACCGCGGTACGCCTGGCCGGCGCGGCGCTCGGTGTGGTGGCGGTGCTGATCGCCGGATTCGGGCACACCCACGCCGGCGGCGGCCTCTCCGTGCCCGAGGCGCTGCGCGGCGCGCCGACCGTGCTGCTGATCGCGCTGCCCGCGCTGGCTGGCATCGGCCTGGCCTGGCAGCAGGCGGTGAACGGCAAGGTGGGCGCCGTCGGTGGAGCGCTGTCGGCGGCGCTGGTGAATTTCGGCGTCGGGCTGGCCGCCTTGCTCGTCATCGAGGCCTTGGTCATCGTGTCCTCCGGCGGACCGGCCGATTTCCCGGCCGAGCCGTGGCTGTATCTCGGCGGACTCATCGGCGTCGCCTTCATCGCCCTCGCCGCCCTGGCGGTCCGCTGGATCGGCGTTCTGCTGCTCGGCCTCACCTCGGTGGCGGGACAGTTGTTGGCCTCGCTGATCCTGGACGTGCTCACCCCGACCAGCGCGGGGCTGTCGGTTCCCGCGATCATCGGCTGTGCGCTGACGCTGGTCGCGGTCGCGGTCGCCGCTCGGTCGCAGTCCTGAGGACACCCGTGGCGGATTCATACGCGAAGCGCATGAATGTGGAATGGTGCGCTCATGCTGATCGAATACGGGGTGTGGATTTCGCGGCTGGGTCTGGCTGTCGTGTTCGGGCTGTCGGCGTGGGGCAAGCTGGCGGATCGGAGCGCGACGCGGCAGGCGGTGGGGGATTTCGGGGTGCCGCTGCGCTGGGTGCCCGCGGTGGCATGGGGGTTGTCCAGCACCGAGGCGATCATCGCGGTGAGCGTGCTGATTCCCCGGGTTTCCGGCGTGGCCGCCCTGGCGGTGCTGCTGTTGCTCACCGTGTTCACGGCGGTGATCGCGCGGTTGCTGCGGCGTGGCGAGCACCCTTCCTGTTCCTGCTTCGGCGCCGCGAGCGCCACGCCGATCGGGCCGAAGATCTTGGTGCGCAACGGTGTTTTCGCGGCGCTCGCCGTGCTGGTCGGTGTCGGCGCGCAGACGCACCCGCGCGTGCCGATGGATCTGCCCGCCGACAACGCGATCGGCTGCGCTGTGGTCGCGGCGGTGGTCTCGGTGCTGGTGTGGTTGGCGGGCCAGTTGCGTGTTCTGCGCCGCCGAGTGGACGAGCAGGCGCTGTCCACGCTGGGCGCGGAGGGGTTGCCGGTTGGTGCGGTGGCGCCGGAATTCGAGCTGTTCGCTCCCGACGGGGCGAAGACCACGCTCGAGGATCTGCTGACCGGCGCGAGGTCGGTCCTGCTGGTCTTCGTGCACCCAGGGTGTGAGCTGTGCGCGGCGTTGGCCCGTGAACTGCCCCGCTGGCGTGCGCGGACGGGCGACGCGCTCGCGATCGTCGCGGTCGGCAACGGCGATGCCGCCGAGCAAGCCGCGTGGGGCGTCGAGCACGGGTTGGGCGATATCCCCTCGCTCGTGCAGCAGGGCAACGAAGCCGCGTTGCGCTATCGGGTGCGCGGCACACCGTCCGCCGTCCTGATCGATCCCGATGGACGTGTGGCCGCGCCGGTGGCCAGAGGCGGCATCGCGATCCGCGAGTTGATCCGCACGGTGCGGACCGGCCCGCGCAGGCCGGAGCAGGACAGAGTCCCGGCGGGAGCCTCCAGCTGATTTCGGGGCGTACCTCTTTTCTGCCCGCCTTGACCGACTGCGGTTCGGTTATGCACTGGTTGGCAAATTTCTAGCAAACAGACGGTGCCGCACCGATAGGATCGAGTCGCACCGGTGCGGAATTCGCCATCCAACAACATGACCCACCGACAAGAGGGGAAGACATGGCGCTCTTCGCATTCACCGACTACTCCGGCAAAGAGTTCATCATCCAGCTGACCAATGAGCAGCGGATCGCCGAAGCACGTCGGATCCTGTCGGGTGACGAGCAGATGTCCGTCCACGTCATGGGCCGGATCCGGAAGATGCCCGCGCCCTACAACCCGGGCTGGGACTTCCATCTGGACCCCGACACGATCACCTTCTTCACCATGGCGATCGAGGTCTGCGACGCCAGCATCATGTATGTCAACGACCACTTGGACGAGGCGTGCGGCGCGTTTCTGCCGGGCTGCTTCTGGTGTCCGTGGTCGTCGAAGCTGACCCGCGAGGTGGCCGACCGGTAATCGGTTGGCAAATGCTTCCGGCCGGCGCGGGAAGCGTCGGCCGGAAGTCGCGGCTCAGTCCAGCTTGCGCGAGCGCAGTTCGTGGCCCTTGGACGTCTTGCACCGTCCCGACTCCAGGTCCCACTGCCAGCCGTGCAGGTTGCAGGTGAGCGTGTTGCCTTCCACCACGCCGAACTTCGACAGGTCCGCCTTCAGGTGCGGACAGCGCCGCTGCACCTCCCAGCCACTGAGTTCGGTGGAGGCGGAGTCGTCGTGCGCCTCGGAGAACCAGCCGTCGGCGTAGGCGATCCGCTCGTCGGTGAGGCACTTGAAGAACGTGTAGAGGAACTCGTTGTAGCCGCCGATGCGCCAGGCCTGGAAGCGGGTGGACAGGAAGATGGTGTTCACCCAGTCGGGCTCCCGGTCGCGCAGCACCGTGCGCACCAGTTCCGGCGCGATGCGGAAGCCGTAGCGGTAACGGCCCTCGCCTTCGATCGGCTCACGCACCGTGCGCTTGGGGAAGTCCAGCACGATGGTTTCCTCGCCGATCACCAAACCGACCGGATAGCCGATGCCGTCGCAAATCACGTCGCTCTGCGCCATGATCGGCTCGAACAGTTTGCGCAGCGGCTCGAGCAGCGAGCCGTCGCCGCGCTCCCAGGTCGCCTTCTCCGCCTCCAGCACCGGAGCGAGGCGCTGGGCCATCCGTTCGATGTACTCGGCTTTGTTGTCGTAGATCTCGGCGGGGTCGCTCGGATGGGTGAGGGTCAGCTCGGCGCCGCGCACGTCGGCGACCGAGCCGGGGATCATCAGGACCCCGCCCGCGTTGCCGTGGATCTCCATCTGCTCGAGGAACACCTTCTGGTCGGGGAAGATGTTGCCCTCGTCACCGCGATCGTCGTTGAGGTAGCGCAACTCGTCGTCCAGGAACACCGGCGGACCCGCGGACGGCACCACCCACGTCGCGCCGACCTGCTCGATGTAGCTGCGCGCCCGGTCCATGCCGCGCTGACGCTTCTGCTTGCCGAAGTTCGACTTGGTGCGGGCCGGGATGTCGTAGACCATCGGATACCAGATCGCGCCCGAGTACTGCAGCAGGTGGATGTCGACGTGGCCGAAGGCGTCGTGCAGCACGTCCATGTCGACCGGGCGGGCGTCGTTCATGTTGAAGCAGGTGGTCTCGCCGTCGGAGACCACGAGCCCGGAGTCGCCGATCGGGCCGTCGGCGGGCGCGCGCAGCGCGATGATCATGATGTCCAGATCCCCGCCGGGGCCGGTCACCGTGTGCTTGACCGAGTCCTCGGTCTCGAAGAATTTGTGGAAGCCCAGCTGTTCGAGTTCCCGGCGCAGGTCGGGAACGGGATAGTCCGGCAGCAGGACGGTCGCGTCCTTGTTGACGTGCTCGGCCAGCGTCTTCGCGTCGAAGTGGTCGCGGTGCAGGTGCGAGACGTAGAGGAAGTCGCATGCGCCCAGCGCGTCCCAGTCCAGCTGGGTGTTGTCGGGGAACGGGAACCAGGAACCGAAGTACGCGGGGTTCACCCAGGGATCGCAAAGGATCGACCCGGCCGCGGTGCGGATGTGGAATCCGGCGTGTCCGACGCTGGTGATCTGCACTAGCTGCTCCTCCTGCTGTTTACCAGCCAACCAGGGTAGTGGTTACGGCGTGACATCGCCGATGCAGTAGCCGTCCGTCCCGGAGCGCAGGGTGAAGGTGCGCGTCTGCGTCACACCGGAGGAGTTGGTCACCGGCACGAGCACCGCGATGTACTCGGTGTTCACCTGCTCCGACCGGATCTGCTGGTCGGCGAACTCGGTGGCCCCGGTGAGCGCGCCCTGGTTGTTCGCCAGCGGCGCGGGGCTCGGACGCCCGGTGCCTTTGGGGTCCCAGGTCGCCGGGGACGCCTTACAGATCAGAGGGTAGTCGCCTTCTTTGTCGGCGGGGTCGAGCGGAGTGCCGACGAAGCGCGACAGGTACCGGCGCACGGTGTGCCTGGCGTCCGCGTCGTTGTAGGCGATCTCCGCACCGGCCGTCGCGACGCGCGGGCAGGCGTATCCGGTCGCGATCTCGGCGCGCTGGACGGCGACGGTGGTGGTGGGACTCTTCCAGACGACCGCGTCCTCGGTCACCGTGCCGGGCTGGGCGAGCGCGGCGAGGACGGCCTGCTGGTCTTCGTACATCTCGGCCACGTTCCTCGGCGCGATGGTCCAGCACTTGTCCTGCATCTCGGCGATGGTGTGCGAGCGCAGGTCCGCCGCCCAGCGCCGCATCGCCGGTGCGGCGGCGGGCAGACCAGCGACCGCGCCCACCGGCGGAGCGTCGGCGGGAACCGGCGCGAGCGCGGAGGTGCTCGGCGGGGGCGTGGCCGGGACGGCGGCCGGTGGCGTCGTGCGAACGGCCGCCTGTGGCGCGCTCTCCTCCGGGATGCCGACCACGGAGTCGCAACCGGTCAGCGCGATCGCCGCGATCAGGGCCGAGCCGCCGATCAGCGCGGCGCGGGTCGCTCGCCCGGCCCGGTTCCGCTCGCGTGCTGCACTGCGGTCGTACTCGCGCGGTGCCGATCGGGCGCGTTCCACTTCGACGATCCTCTTCTCTCCGGGCGTGCGGTCGGGCTGCTCATGCGTCCTCGCTCCGGCGCGGCGCGCGGCGGCGGCGAACTGCCGATGGGGACGAGCAGCGACTACGCTAGCGGACTTGTGGAACCCGTCTACCGGACGATCATCGGCCTGGCCCGTACCGTCTTCTTCATCGAAGGTCTGAAGTTCACCGTCAAGGGCGATGAACACATTCCCGCCCGAGGTGGCGCCGTGCTGGCGGTGAACCACACCGGCTACATGGACTTCACCTACGCGGGCCTGCCGGTGCGCACGCCGAAGCGCTACATCCGGTTCATGGCCAAGAAGGACGTCTTCGACAACAAGATCTCCGGCCCGATCATGCGCGCGCTCAAGCACATCCCGGTGGACCGTTCGGCGGGCGCGGATTCCTACAAGGCCGCCGTGGAGTACCTGCGCCGGGGCGAATTGGTCGGCGTGTACCCCGAGGCGACGATCAGCCGCAGTTTCGAGATCAAGGAATTCAAGTCCGGCGCGGCGCGCATGGCCATCGAGGCGGAGGTGCCGATCATCCCGATCGTCATCTGGGGCGCGCAGCGGGTCTGGACCAAGGGCTTCCCGAAGCGGCTCGGCCGCACCAACACGCCCATCTCGATCGCGGTCGGCGAGCCGATCCAGCCCTTCGAGCCCGCCGCCGAACTGACCGCGAAGCTGCGCTCGACCATGCAGGAAATGCTGCTCGACCTGCAAAAGGACTACGTGCACGAGCCCGGCGCGTACTGGGTGCCCGCCCGTCTGGGCGGCAGCGCTCCTACCCTGGAAGAGGCGGACGCGATGGATGCCGCCGAAGCCGAGGCCAAGGCCGCGCGCAAGAACGCGGCGCAGTAGCTGGAGGTGTGATGGCGCGAGAACCGGTTTACGACATTCTCGCCGGCTTGGTCCGCGCCATCTTCTTCGTGCAGGGCCTGCGCGTCGATATCGAAGGCCAAGAGCACATTCCGCGCTCAGGCGGGGCGGTGCTGGCCGTGAATCACACGGCCTATCTGGATTTCATGGAAGTCGGGCTGGTCGGGCGCAAGTCCGGCCGCAATGTCCGGTACATGATGAAGGCCGAACTCGAGCACGGCATCGTCGGCTTTCTCATGAAGCACTGCAAGGCGATCGGCGTCGATCGCACGGCCGGTGCGGAGTCCTACGCCCGCGCGGTGACCGCCTTGCGTGCGGGCGAGGTGGTCGTGGTCTATCCCGAGGCGACGATCAGCCGCAGTTTCGAGCTCAAGGAATTCAAGTCCGGCGCGGCGCGCATGGCGGTCGAAGCCGACGTCCCGATCGTTCCCATGATCATCTGGGGCGCGCACCGGGTCTGGACCAAGGACATCCCCAGGCAGTTGGGTCGGCACAACTTCCCGATCAATATCCGCATCGGCGCGCCGATCCCACCCGACGATCCGCCTGAGAAACTCACCGCCACCCTGCGCACCCGAATGAGCGAACTCCTGGAACGCGCCCAACGCGACTACCCGATGGTGAAAGGCGCCCGCTGGGTCCCCGCGCGGCTCGGTGGAACCGCGCCGACCCTCGCGCAGGCGGCTGTGCTGGAACGTGAGGAGATGGAGCGGCGGCGGCGCGCGAAAGCGCGGTGATGCCGGCGTATCCGCCGCGCAGCCGTGTCACGAGGTCCGGTTGAGGACCCCGTGACAGCGGCGGTGCGGTCGGCATCCGGTCAGGCGGCGTCGATGGCCGCGGTGATCTTGCGGGCCATTTCGGCCAGGACGGGGCTCGGCGCGCCCTTGCGGGTTCCGGCGGCCGCGTCGACGGCGACGAGGACGGTGCTGCGGAAGTTGTCGGCCTCGGCCGGATCCCGCTGCTGGAGCAGGCGCATGGCCGCGGTGAGGGCGGGCAGCACGTGGTCGGCGAGTTCGGCGACGTTCTTGCCGTTCAGGGTGATGTCCTTGGACTTGGCGGCGAGTACGTGCCCGACCAGGCCGGTCGCCGACGACAGAGCGATGGCGCCGTTGGTGGCGGACTTGTGGGGCGAGCCGGTGGCGTCGGCGGCGGCCATCAGCGAGACAGCGCCGTAGGCGGCGGTCCGGACGGTGGCCTTGTCCTGGTCGGTGAGGGTGATGGACATGGTGGTGTCTCCTTCGATTGTGTTGGGAACGCGGTCGAATGGTCGGCTGCGTGGGCGGAGTGCTGAGGGCAGATCGTGGTTGTGGACTGACGCGGCGCGTCGGTCAGCGGCTCGGCGAACCCTGCTCGTCGTCGGCCGCCGCGATCTCGCGGACGGCCTGGGTGATGGCGCGGAAGTCCTTGCGCAGGATCGCACCGTGGTTACTGGCGACTTTCGCGCCGACGCGAATATTCGGATTACGGGTGCACACCGCGTCGAGGCTGGTGCGGATTCGCTCTTGCTCATCGCCCCGGCTTCCGAACGACGTCCCCGAAGCGACCACATACCGCACCGGCACGCTGATGTCGTCCAGCACGGGACCCAGCTCGCGCTCGCGGGAGAGCCTGCCGAGTTCGATATTGCTTTCGGCCATCTGTGCGGCGTTCATCCGCGGGGTCAGACCGGTGGGGCGCAGCAGCGGCATGAACAAGTTCAGCCGCTTGAAGAGCTTGCGGATCCGCTGCTCCATGGCCTCGTCGAGCCAGTCGTACGGGAACGCGCCGTCGACCAGCACCGCGCCCATGGCGCGCTCCGGATTCCGGCCGGCCCAGTGCGCCGCGACGACTGCCCCGTAGGACCAGCCCACCAGCAGCGCACGGTCCACTTCCCTGGCGGCCAGGACGGCATCGATGTCCCGGACCGCGGCCTCGAAGGAATAGTCCCAGGAACGCCCCGATTTGCCGCGAGCCCGCTCATCGAAGGTGATGTGCCGGTATTCGGGGCCGAGATCGGCGATGACCCGCCGCCAGTATCTCTGAGTGGCGAACTGGCCATTGCAGTAGACCACCGGGATACCGGAACCACCGCTGTCGGTGACGGCCAGCGCCGTATCGTCGACCGGCACCATTCCCGTCCACTTCGCCTCGGTGGAGGAGTTGCTGTTCTTCGTCATGGCAACCACTCTCGGCGCCCGGCCTGACGCCGCCCTGACAGCAAGCTGACACCGGCGCTGACACGGAATTTCGCCTGGTCACGTCTGGAAACAGCACGGTCTGCGGACAGAGCGGCGCGGCTTTGGGGTTTCGGTCTACGAAGGCGTTGTGCTCAACCCAGATACGGCTGTGTGCGTCCTTGACTGTGGTGCCGCAAGCGGAGACGGCCGTCGGGGCATGCGGATCTCGGTAGTAGTCGCGTCGCTTGCTCATGTGTGCAGTTCAGGCCAGCATGGCTTCGATTTGGGCAATGCGTCGGTCGAGGCGGGCCGAGTGTGCGGTTTCGGCTGCGATCTTCGCCTCTCGGATGGTGGCGCGTGCGGCGTCCAGGTCGCGGACCTCGAGGTAGGACTCCGCGAGCCAGGTGCGATAGAGGGCTACCTCACGGACTCGGTCGGCGGCGAGTTGCGCGATCGCACCGGACAGCAGCGCGCTTGCCCTTCGCGGCTCGTCCAGTTCGACGAAGCACCGGCCCGCCATCACGTCGATTTCCGTACGGTCCAGCCAATACACCCATTCTGGCTCGGGAAGGTCGGGGGAACGGCGCTCGTAGGCCTCATCCACCGCATCGAGCGCGCGCTTCGCTTCGTCGCGGTCGCGTGAGCGCGCACATGCCCAAGCCAAGCGGTCGGTGAGCAGGGAACGCACCACCGGAGGCGCGCTGGTCGCTCCCTTGAGCGCCGTGCGTGCCAGCAGCGCTGCCTCGTAAGGGTTGCCGACATTGGCCATCTGATAGCTCAGGCTCGACAGGAGTTGCGCTGTCAAGACACGGTCTCCGGCATCGTCGGCCGCCGCCACGCCGCTCAGATACAGGCGCTGCGCGTCTTCATACCTGCCCGCGTCGCTCGCCACCCACCCGGCGAGCTGGGCCAGCTCACCGGCCACGCCCAGCAGTCGCTTGCCCACGCGTTCGGTGTAGCTGCACTCCGTGATGACTTTCCGCACGCTGCCGAATTCGTGCAGTGTCAGCGGCAACAATTCACCCCCGCCGATGCTGTCGTCCAGGTGTCGCAGCGCGACCACACGCTGTTCCATCTCGGCGGCCAGCGACTCGCCGACTCGGCGGCCGGCGGAGGCGTGCGTCTTGGGGGCGGAATCCGCAACCAGCCATTCGTGCGCGACACGGATCGGGTCCGGCGACGGTGCCATGAGCGCGCTTATCGGGATGTTCAGAGCACGGGAGTAGCTCATGATGTGCTCTTGCTTCACGGCCCGCTGCCCGTTTTCGATCATTCCGAGCAACGACTTGCTGTAGTTCGTCTTCGCCGCGAGCGCGGCCAGGCTGACCCCTCTGCTCAGCCGGGCGTCCCTGAGCAGAAGTCCAGGATTCTCCATCGAGCCCGTACCCCCGATTCTGTGGATTCTTGTGGACGGCAAAACAATTCCCCGCTTGCCCCATTGATCCGAGACTACTACGCAGCGCCTGGTAGCGGGCGGTGCGAAGCGCCGGGCCCTGGGGTCCATTTCCGGCCTCGGAATGCTGGGGGATTTCGCGCGACCGGCCGAACCGGATGCGCAAAGAACGTTTCGACTGAGAGTGGGGGTTACGGATGAATACGTATGGCGACACTCCACGATCGCGGTGCCTGTTCTACCGGCGGGAGTGTGGGCTCCCCGCTGTGGTCGACCCGCCGGAGCTCGGGCGGATCGTGCTGCGGGCCGGGCCGGTGTGGGCGATGACGATGCCTACTCGCCTCGGGCAGGCGGTCAAGGCGCATATGCAGAGCCGGGGCGTCCCTCCCGGCCCGATCGTGGGGCATCCGCGTTCGGGGCGCTGGACCTTTCTCATTCAGCCCGATCTGCCTGATGACGTGCGACTGGTCGCGGAGTTGTTCCGGCTGGACGTGGCGGTCGCGCGGTCCGGCGCGAGGCCGGTATCCAGTCCAGCGAATGCCGGCAAGGCGCTCGAAATGCACTGCGACTGCGACTACTCAGCGTGCGCGACGCTCGTCGCGGCGGTGATAGTCAGCCGCGAGGACTACCGCTACTTCCGTCGCATTGAAATCACAGGCGATCTCGAGATGCCCACATTGGGATCAGGTGCGCGATGTGCGGCGATTCCTGCACCAATCCCTCGGACGACGTCCACGTGAGTGTGTTCCTGGACGGACTGCGCATGGATTTCGCCGCATGCGTCACGGCGGCGATGACGTTCGCGCGCGAATGGCGGCATGCTCATTACCCCGACGCGATAGAAGTCCTCCCGGATGGCGTGGAGGGTCTACCCCGCCTCCCTTGCGAACGTCTGTACTGCGAGCATGTGTCGCGGCCGAGGACCAGGTCTGACCCGGGGCATTCGAGTTGAGAAAGTCAGCGGAGACGGGTGAGTGGGCGGCAAGGGGAAGGGGCGGGGACCCGGCCTCGGAGGTATGAAGTGGGCGGTACACCCATCAGGCTGCGGAAATCGGCTGTCATGTGCGACTGGTCGTAATAGCCCGTGTTGGTGGCGATATCGGCTAGCGGTATGTCGTCGGTGCGGGACAGGACCCGCCGAACGCGGTTGATGCGTGCGAAGTGTTTCGGGGAGACGCCGATGCCACTGGCGAACAGATTGCGGAGCTGGCGTTCGCTGACGGACAGGCGCGTGGCCAACTCGGAGACAGAAAGCGGGTGGTCGGCGGCGATGGCGGCTACGGCCGTGGTGAGCAGTTCGCGGCGGGCGCTCTGGGCCGGATCGTCGGGTATACGGCGGGGCAGTTCGTTCTCCAGGTATGACACGACCTCGCCGTGATCGAGTTCGCTCAGCTCGGCGGCCAAGGGCGCGACCGGGCCGGGCAGGTGGTCCAGGCGCAGCACGCGATCGGTGAGGTCGGCCGCCGGAACACCGAGCAGCGTGGGGACCGCACCCGGGGCCAGCCGCAGGCGGACGCAGCCCGCGGGTTTGCTCGCGCGCGAGTAGCTCGCCTTGGTCTGCGGCCCGACGACTAGCGCCACCCGGTGGTCACCGGCCTCTTCGCGCTCGGTGCGCAGCACGATCGTGGTGGCCGTCTGCGGCACGTGCGCGAACGGCTCGGACAGGTCGAGCACGGTCGGGATGTGGCCGAGTTCGGCCAGCCACGGCCGCAGCGACTCCGGCGCGGGTTCGGATCTCTCGACCAACTCGGCGGTCACGACAGGCGGGCGCAACAGAGTGGTCACCGCATCAACTGTAGGCAGCCGCGCGCTCGGCATGTGTGCCGGAATTTCCTAGAGACCTGCGCGAACGCCCGGCACGGTGGTGCTCATGATCGTGATCACCGGTGCGACCGGCACCATCGGCAGTGAAATCATCCGGCAGCTGAGCGAGCGCGGGACCGCGATCCGTGCCGTCACCCGCGACCCGGACCGGGCCGACGTCCCCGCGGGCGTCGAAGTGGCGCGCGGCGACTACACCGACGTCGCGTCCATGGCGAAGGCGATGGCCGGTGCGGAGGCCGCGTTCATCGTCGGGGTGCTCGGCCCGGAGTACGCGGAACTCGATCGTGCTCTGATCGCCACGGCGCGGGACGCGGGAGTCGGCCGAATCGTCAAGCTTTCCGCCATCGGCACCGGGGACACCGGTCTCGGCCGCGTCGGGACCTGGCATATGCCCGGTGAGCAGGCCGCACGCGAGAGCGGCGTCGACTGGACTATTCTGCGCCCCAGCTCCTTCGCCTCCAACACCCTGAGCTGGGCCGCCGCGATCCGGGTCGGACAGCCGGTGCCGAACACGACCGGCGACGCCGCCCAGGGGGTCGTCGATCCCCGTGACGTCGCCGCAGTGGCCGTCGAGGCGTTGGTTTCCGCCGATCACGCCGGCCGGATCTACACGCTCACCGGGCCGGAATTGCTCACCACGCACGATCTGGCCGCGACTCTGGCAACGGTCACCGGCCGCCCGGTGGACGTGACCGATATTCCCGAAACCGAAGCACGCGCACATATGCTGGCGTCCGGAATGTCCGTCGAATTCGCCGACGGTGCGCTGGCTGGGCAGAAATATGTCCGTGCCGGACACAATGCGATCGTCACCCCGGATGTGGTGGAAATTCTCGGCCGTGCACGTACTTTCGCTGAATGGGCGGCCGATCACGCGAGTGCCTTCGCGGCCGACGCGAACACACCGTAGGCTGCGTGTGATCAGCAGCACATCGAATTGCCGAACGATGTCCGCTCGGCAAAGGTGACATGACCGGCTGGACGGCCGGTGTGCTTACACGAAAAGGAAATTCGGATGCGTCAACGGGTCATGACGGTCTTGGTAGCGCTCGTGGCGGGCGGATCCGCCGCCGCGTTCGGTGGGGCGAGTGCCTCCGCGGTCGCGGTCAATCCGTTCCCCGGCGGCACGGAGGTCTACTTCGACAACGGTGAATCCGCGGCGATCGCGAACCTGAATCTCGGACCGGCGCTGAGCCAGGTGGCCGTGGCGTGGTCGCCAGGAGCGAAAGCGCTTCTCGGCGAGGGGATCACCGAACACGCCCGGTGGGCCAGCGAAACCCCCACCGGCGGGGTGTCGATCGAGGTGTACGGGGCATTGATTCAGCCGTCGCTGGTCACGGTCACCACGCTGCGCGGCTGAGCCGAATCCCATTTCGGAATCCGGTGTGCCAGGGGTATGCTCGCCCATGGCGTTATGCGCATGCATTGCCGGAATCCGCTGTGCTCGCGCGTAGCGCGCGGGCGGCGGCGAGCAAGCACGCGCGCTACGCCTGGCGACCGGATGCCGCGCGATCCGCGCCTTCTGTGATCGCCCACATGGAGACCTCCTGGCGGATGCCCGGACGGGACGACACTACGTGTGCCGTCCCGTCCGGTGTTTTGTGCTGAGTGCGTGCGAGTTCCGGGATCGACCAGCCATTTCCGCACCGATCGCCGCCGCGAAGGCGTCCACGTCGGCCTCGGTGGTGTCGAACGAGCACATCCAGCGGACTTCGCCGGTGCGCTCGTCCCAGGTGTGGAAGCGGAACCGCTTCTGCAGCCGCTCGGTGACCTCCCGGGGCAACACGGCGAAGACGGCATTGGCCTGGACCGGCCGTACGATCTCGACGCCGGGCGCCCGGGCGGCGGCCGTGGCCAGCCGGGCCGCCATCGCGTTGGCGTGCCGGGCGTTGCGCAGCCACAGGTCGCCCTCCAGCAGCGCGACGAATTGCGCCGACACGTATCGCATCTTGGAGGCCAGTTGCAGCGCGGCTTTGCGCAGGTACGGCACGCCCCGCACGGCGTCCGGCTCGAGCACCACGATCGCCTCGCCGAACATGAGGCCGTTCTTGGTGCCGCCGAACGACAGCACGTCCACCCCGGCGTCGGTGGTGAACGCGCGCGGCGGCAGGTCGAGTGCGGCGGCCGCGTTGGCCAGCCGGGCGCCGTCCACGTGCAGCAGCATGCCGCGCTCGTGCGCCAGCGCGGCGATCGTCGCGATCTCTCCTGGCGTGTAGAGGGTGCCGAGTTCGGTACAGCTCGCGCAGCCGCGCGGTGTGGACGTCCGCGCCGTAGGCCGGCTGGTGGCCCACGTTGGCGGCGGCCAGCGCGGCCATGATGTCCGGGTGCACGGGGGCGTTGTTGTCGCTGGCGAATCCGCGCGGATTCTCGTGGTCGGGCTCGGGGGAGCTGTCGCTCACCGGTCCTCCTCGCTCAGCAGTGGGAAAGCGCCGTTCTCGTCATGGACCTCGCGGCCGGTGAGAGGCGGGTTGAACACGCAGACCGCGCGGAACCGGGTGTGGGCGCGCAGGATGTGCCGCTGGTGTGCGTCCACCAGGTACAGCACACCGGGTTCGAGCGGATGCGTCTGCCCGGTCTCGCCGTCGATCACTTCGCCATGCCCCTCGATCACGTAGACGGCTTCGACGTGGTTGGCGTACCACATCTCGAGCTCGGCGCCCGCCTCGACCACCGTGTCGTTCACGGAGAAGCCGACCTTCTCCTCGGCGAGCACCAAGCGACGGCTGTTCCATGCGGGACCCCGCACTTCCCGCTCGGTGCCGACGATCTCTTTCAGTGAACGGACGATCATGGGTTTCCTTTGTTCGTGCTCCACCGGGTGGGCCGGACGGTGGCCGGATCGCGGTCCTCGCTGACTCCGGCGACCTGAGTGCTTCCTGCGAACACCAAAGATCATGGCCGCTCGCGCGGCATGCCCGACAGTGGCGGAATTGCCCCGTATCGCAAAAATCAAGCCATGCTGACGCGCGGACGGGACGACACCGGTTGTGCCGTCCCGTCCGGTGGGTCTAGTTCGCCGTCGAGCGGAAACCGCGCAACCGCAAGCTGTTGCTCACCACGAAGACCGAGGAGAACGCCATCGCGGCGCCCGCGAGCATCGGGTTGAGCAAGCCCGCCATGGCCAGCGGAATCGCGGCCACGTTGTAGGCGAACGCCCAGAACAGGTTGCCCTTGATGGTCGCGAGGGTGCGGCGCGACAGCCGGATCGCGTCCGCCGCCGCCCGCAGATCACCGCGGACCAGGGTCAGATCGCCCGCCTCGATGGCGACATCGGTGCCGGTGCCCATGGCCAGGCCCAGGTCGGCCTGCGCCAGCGCCGCGGCGTCGTTCACGCCGTCGCCCACCATCGCGACCACTTTGCCTTCGGCCTGCAACCGCTTGACGGTGGCGACCTTGTCCTGCGGCAGCACCTCCGCGATCACCGCATCGATGCCGACCTGTGCGGCGATCGCGTCGGCGGCGGCGCGGTTGTCGCCGGTCAGCATGATCGGGGTGAGCCCGAGGGCGCGCAGCTGGGAAACCGCCTCGGCAGAGGTGGGTTTCACCGCGTCGGCCACGACGAGCACGCCGCGCGCCTTGCCGTCCCAGCCCACCGCGACGGCGGTCTTCCCTTCGGCTTCTGCGGCGCGCATCGCGCGAGTGAGATCGTCGTCGAGGTGCTGCGACCAGTCGGCGAGCAGCCGGGCGCGGCCGACGACCACCGCGTGGCCGTCCACCACGCCTTGCACGCCGAGGCCCTCGACATTCGCGAAATCCTCGACCGGCTTCAGCTCGCCCACCCGCTCGCGGGCGCCCTTGGCGATGGCATGGGCGATGGGGTGTTCGGAGGAATCCTCCAGCGCCCCGGCCAGTTCCAGGATCCGCTCGGCCTGCTCGCCCTCGGCCGCGACGACATCGAGCAGCGTCATCTTGCCCGCGGTGACGGTGCCGGTCTTGTCCAGCACGATCGTGTCCACCCGCCGGGTCGACTCCAGCACCTCGGGGCCCTTGATCAGGATGCCGAGCTGCGCGCCGCGTCCGGTGCCGACCATCAGCGCGGTCGGCGTGGCCAGCCCGAGCGCGCACGGGCAGGCGATGATGAGCACGGCCACCGCGGCGGTGAACGCCGCGGCCACCGAACCGCCGGTGCCGAGCCAGAAGCCGAGCGTCGCGACCGACAGCGCGATGACGATCGGCACGAAGATCCCGGCGATCCGGTCGGCCAGCCGCTGCGCCTGCGCCTTGCCGGTCTGCGCGTCCTCGACGAGCTCGGCCATCTGCGCCAGCTGGGTGTCCGAACCGATTCGCGTGGCACGCACCACGATCCGGCCGCCCACGTTGACGGTCGCGCCGACCACGGCGTCGTCCCGGCCCACCTCGACCGGCACCGACTCGCCGGTGAGCATCGAGGCGTCCACGGCGGAGGAACCTTCCGTCACGATGCCGTCGGTGGCGATCTTCTCGCCGGGCCGCACCACGAACCGGTCGCCGACCCGTAGCTGCTCCACCGGAATGCGCTGCTCGGTTCCGCCGCGCAGGACGGAGACCTCCTTGGCCCCGAGTTCGAGCAGGGCACGCAGCGCCGCGCCCGCCCGTCGTTTGGCGCGGGCCTCGAAGAAGCGTCCGGCCAGGATGAACGTGGTGACGCCGGCGGCGGCCTCCAGGTAGATGCTGCCGGTGCCGTCCATCCGCGCGATGGTGAATTCGAATGGATGCGTCATGCCCGGCGTGCCCGCGGTGCCCCAGAACAGGGCGTACAGCGACCAGCCGAATGCGGCCAGCGTCCCCATGGAGATCAAGGTGTCCATGGTCGACGCGCCGTGGCGCAGGTTGGTCCACGCCGCGCGGTGGAACGGCAGCGCGCCCCACACCACGACCGGCGCGGCCAAGGTCAGCGACAGCCACTGCCAGTTGGTGAACTGCAAGGCCGGGATCATCGCCATGGCGATCACCGGCGCCGACAGCACCAGCGAAACCAGCAGGCGAGTGCGCAGGGCGGCGGCGGGATCTTCTTCCGCGGCGCTCTCCTGCGGCTTCGGGGCAGCGGGCAGGGCCGCGGTGTAACCCGCTTGTTCGACGGTGGCGATCAGGTCGTCCGGCGAGATGTCCCCGGTGACCTCGACGCGGGCCTTCTCGGTGGCGTAGTTCACCGTCGCGGTGACGCCGTCGAGTTTGTTGAGCTTCTTCTCGATCCGGGCGGCGCAAGACGCGCAGGTCATTCCACCGATCACGAGTTCGACCTGCCCGGAGGGCGGCGGTTGTGTCGCGGTGGTCATCGTGGGTGCTCCGTTCTGTGCGCGGACGGTTGTCGGGTCAGTGCGCGTGGCCGTCCGGCTGCTGACCAGTGTGTTCGTTGTGGTGCGGGGCGTCTACAGCGGGGGTGCTCGGCGCGACGGTCACGGTGAATTCGGCGGTGCGCACCACGCCCTCGTGCTGGAAATCGAGGAACAAGCGGTAGTCGCCCGCGCTCGGGGCCGTGACGGCGAAGGTGATGCCCGGTCCGGCCGCGGTCACGCCGTCGCCGGGGTGGCCTTCCGGATGGACGTGCAGGTAGCCCAGGTCGGCGGCGCGCAGGGCCACGAGATGGCCGTAAGCGCCCAGGTAGGGCTGCAAGTCGGTCACCGGTTTGCCCGCGCGGCTCACCGAGAGCGTCACCTTCGACGCCCGGCCGGGGACTACGGTTCCGTCCAGGGTGACGGTGTAGTCACCGACGGTGGTGGCGGCGGCCGCCGCGGGCAGCGGCTGGGGGTCGTAGAGACCCGCCACCAGCAGATCCGCGCCGAGTGTCAGGTTCTCGCCGCCCTCGGGGGTGAAGTCGGCGAAGACCCGGTAGTCACCGGCGCGGCCGAGGTCGAGCGGGACGCTCCAAGTGCCGTCGGCATCGAGCACCGGGTGGACGTGCTGGAAGGCGGCCATATCGCGGCGCACGACGATCAAGTGCAGATCCTTGTCGTGATTGCGCACATAGCGGGTGACGGGTTTCCCGTCCCGGTCCAGGATGCGGAAGCGCAGCGGCACGTTCGCGGCGGCGGTGGTCCGGGTGGTGTCCAGCCGCAGGGTGTAGCCGCGGTCGGTGGCCATCATTCCTCCAGGTAGTGCGTCGGCGCCTTGGGCGGTGTCGTGCGCTTTCGCGTCGTGAGCGGCGGGTTCGGCGGGCTCCGGCCCGATCACCGCACCGGCCGCGAGGGCGATCCCGAAAATCGCGGCGAGGCCGAGGGCGAAGCCGCCGAATTTGGTGGATGCGTTCATCGGTGTGTTCCGCCCGTCAGCCTGCGACCGCGTAGCCGGCGCGGGCCACGGCGGCGGCGAGTTCCGCGCGCTCGATCGGGCTCGCGCTCTCGACGCTCACCAGCCCGTCGGCGAGATCGACGGCGACGGAACCGACGCCGTCGATGCGACCGATCTCGGTGCGGACCTTGGCGGCGCAACCGCCGCAGGTCATGCCGGTGACGGTCACGGTGGTGGTGCTCATGGTCGGTGTCCTCCTGCGAGTGCGTCTGTTTCTGCAATCTACCCTACCCCCCTAGGGTATGGACGTGTCAAGCTTGGCGCAGACGAAAGCCCGGCCCGCGACGAGTCGCGGACCGGGCTGCGCGGGTGGGATCAGCGGTAGGTCACCAGCGCGACGGCGGGCGCCGACACCACCTGCACGTCGGCGGTGCCGGACACCTTGACGTGCAGGAAGCCGCCTTCGATCGCGATGTGGACGTCATCGACGGTGCGGGTGGGGCGTCCCTCCCTGTCTGTCAGGGAATAGCCATCGGCCAACACGACCTTGCTCGCGAGCCGCCATTTCGCTTCCATCGCCGTGCCTTTCGCCGGTGCCGCGGGCGGGAAGTCGAGTTCCGGCTCGGCGACGTGGTTGAAGTAGTTGGACAAGACGTTCAATGCGACGTGGCCGACGATCTCGCTGAGTTCGGCGTCGCTGACGTCCCTGGCGCGCGCCGAGGCGAGCGCGGCGTCGTCGATCCGGCCGCGGGAGTGGAGCACGTCACGGGCGACGCGCAGGATCGCGTCGGCGTGCGGATCGTCGGCGCGTGCCGCGCGGGTGTCGGCGATCGCCTGTTCGCTGAAGCCCATCCGGTCGGCGCGCATGGTGTGCGCGGCGGTGCAGTAGTCGCAGCCGTTCTCGCTGGCGACCAGCAAGGCGAGTTGCTCGCGCGCCCGGGCCGAGAGCTTTCCCTTGGTCAGCGCGTCGCGCAGGCTCAGGTATCCGCGCAAGGTGGCGGGGCTGTTCGCCATGGCTGCGTAGAGATTCGGGACCCGGCCCAGCTGGCGCTGTACCTCGGCGAGCAGGTCGGACTGCTCGGCGTCGGCGGAGTCGGTGGACACAAGGGGCAGGCGGGACATCGAAGCCTCCAGCTCGAACAAGATGGTACCGATCGGTTCCGAATCAAGACGGTACTGATCGGTTCCGTCTTGGTCAAGCTGGATGGTACTGACCGGTTCCGTTCTGCTACCGTGGCGGCATGCCAACCCAGGCCAAGCAGCGCTTGCTCACCACGGCGGAAGAGTTGTTCTACGCCGAGGGGATTCGCGCCGTCGGTCTCGATCGCCTGCTGCAAGAGTCCGGCGTGGGTCGGGCTTCCTTCTATCGCCACTTCGCGAGCAAGGACGACCTCGTCGTGGCGGTGCTGGAGGATCGAGACCACCGGTGGCTGGACTGGCTGCGCGAATCGGTCGAGCAGACCGGCGACCCGGCCGCGCGTCCGCTCGCGGTCTTCGACGCGCTGGCACGGCGGTTCGCGCGCAAGGATTTTCGCGGCTGCGCGTTCATCAACACCATGGTCGAGGTGGCCGATCGCGAGAGCGCCGCCCATCAGGTCGCCGATCGGCACAAGCGCCGCGTGATCGACTACCTGAACGAATTGCTCACCGAGGCGGGGCGATCCGACGCGGGCGAGTTGGCCGCCGAACTCGCGCTGCTGGTGGACGGGGCGATCGTCACCGCCGTCCGTGAGGGGACTCCGGACGCGGCGTCTCGTGCCAGGGCCATCGCGGAGCGCCTGCTCGCGGCGGGGTGAGAGCCGGCGTGGCATGCCGACTCCGAGCTTTGGCCGCGTTGACCGCCTGGTGGAGTCGTCGGGGGACAGCCTTGGGCGGAGCGATCGGAATCACCCGGTAGGGCGGTGCGGAGGGGATACGCGCACCGGTGCCGCCCCGCTGACCTCGCGGGGCGGCGCCTGCTCGGATCAGGCCGAATGCAGGTTGCGGGCGGTGGGTGAGGTCTCGGTCGTGGCCGGGTCGGGGTAGGTGCCGAAGAGACGGTCGGCGGTGCCGGAACTGGTGACCGTGAACCAGTAGTGCTCGTTCTTGTAGTGATGATGGCGGTGGTTGCGCCAAATCGCCCGGTAGAGCGAGCCTTTCGGCTTGTAGTCGGTGTGGATCAGGTAGTGCGTCCACTCGTAGCCGAGGCCGAGCAGGGTGATGGCGATCAGGAAGGTCAGGCCGAGGCCGAGGCGGGGGAAGGCGAACAGCGCCAGCGCGATCAGCACCACCACCAGCACCGCGAGTGTCTTCGCCGGGATGAAGATCAGCGGGATGTCCCGCGGATCGACGTGGTGCTCGCGGTGCTTGCGGGCGAGTTCGCTGTCGAGCGCGATCGGGCCGAGCCGCCGTGGCCGCCAATGCAGCACGGTGACGTGCACGATCCACTCGAAGACCGGGAACACCGCCAGCATCACGGCGGGGACCAGCAGGTCGGTGAGTTGCCAGTCGCCGACGACCACACGGGCGATCAGCGCGCCCGCCAGCGTGGCGCCGATCATCCACGGCGAGGGGTGCCGGACGAATTCTTCGAATGCCCGGCCCAGGGTGAGTCCGCGCCGCAGCGTCCGCTCGTCCCTGCGCACCCGCTCCCGAGCGTTCGCGTCGATCGAAGCGTTTTCGGAGGCTTCGGGTTTCGTCATGATCGTTCCTAGCTGTGCGTGACCGGCGGTCCGCCGAGGACCTCGATCAGGGCGGTGGTCGCCGGCTCGAGCAGCGCCCGAGCGGTGGTGGCGGCCTTCTGTGGCCGGCCCGCGGCGATGGCGGCGGCCAGTTCGCGGTATGCCTCGATGTTGCCCACCTCGGCGGACATGATCGGGGCCAGCGCCGCGAGCGCCGGTTCATAGGCGGCGCGCAACATGTTGAACATCAGCCGGAACACGATCGAGTCGGCCGCGTCCACGACGTGATCCCAGAACTCCATCGCATGCCGCTGCTGCGCGATCGGGTCCTGCTCGGCGGCCAGCGCGTCGAGGGAGGACTCCAGCAGCGGGCGGACCTCGGCCGCGCCGATCGCGCCTACCCGCCGCGCGGCCAGCTCCGCCACTTTGGGCCCGTTGTGCAGGCGGGCCTCGAGGATGCTGCGCGCTACGGCGGGGTCCAGTTCTCCGGCCTGCACCAATAGCCTGGGCAGGACCTCGAGCCCCGCCCCGCGCCGATAGTCCAGCACAGTCGTCGCATCGCCTTGGCGCACCGACACCAGCCCCGCGGCGGCCAGCCGCTGCAAGGCCTCCCGTACCGCGGGCCGGGACACCCCGAGCGCCTCCGCCAACTGCCGCTCACTGGGCAAGGTCGCCCCTGGCGCCAGCTCGCCGCTGAGCACGTCCGCGGCGATCTGCTCGAACACGTCCGCCGACACCGATCGCTTGACCACAGGTTGCAACGCCATGCGTCCACTGTGCGCCGATTTGGTCAGGAGGTCAAGTGGTCAGACCAATTTGCCGTGCTGTAACCCATTGGCGCTCATTGACCGGTCGCTGGTTCGTTCCTGTGCCCGAGTCGAGCTGATCCCGGCCGGGACCCCAGGGCGCTCGGGTAATTCGGTAGTCACCTGCCGCCGGGCGGGTTAGCATCGCTCGTTCGTATTCGAGGTGGAGACCCATACCGAGGAGGTGGAGCGGGATGACCGCGCCGAAAACCACCGTCACGCACGACATCCGGACCGTCCAATCGTCTCGGGTACCGGTCTGATCCCTTCCGTCCGGCGTTCGTGCCGAGCCCATGGGCTCCCGTGACGGTGGTGCTGTGTCCGCGACCGGGCCCGACCATCGAGAACACGGAGAATCCGAGTTGAGTTCCACCAATTGGCGTGTGCGCGCCGAAACCGATGCCGATATCGCCGCGATCCACGCGATCAACGTCGCGGCCTTCGAGCGTGCCGAGGAGGCCGAACTGGTCGACGCGTTGCGCGACGACCCCGCATGGATCGATGGCCTGTCGATCGTCAGCACGCTGCCGGACGACACGCCGGTCGGCTTCGCGCTGCTGACTCGCTGCCACGTCGACACCACGCCGGCATTGTGTCTCGGCCCGTGCGCGGTGCTGCCCGAGTACCAGAAGACGGGCGCGGGTTCCGCCGCGATCCGGGCCGGCTTGGCGGCCGCGGCGCGGATGGGCGAGCGTTTCGTCATCGTGCTCGGTCATCCGACGTACTACCCGCGCTTCGGCTTCGGCCGGGCTTCCGAGCACGGCATCGGCCTGAGCATCGACGTGCCGGATGAGGCGTTGATGGCGTTGACACTCGACCCAGCCCACCCGCTACCGGGTGGCACGGTCCGCTACGCCGCGCCATTCGGCATCGACTAGCGAGCAGTACCGACGGTGGGGTGGCTCGAGCTTGCCCCGCCGTCGGGCACCGGTGCGTACCGGCACCAGCATCGCGCCGGGAATGGCTCATGGCGGATCGACCGCCGTGGTGTGAATACCGTTGCAGCGCAGCACGGTAGTTTCACCGGGTCAGCGGAGCAGATCCAGGGCAGCCCAGTCGTCGGCGGCCGCCGCGCAACGTTCCAAGATGGGCAGTCGAGCGGGCCAGCTTCCTCGACTCTGCTCCAGTCCTATGACGCGCAGAGTGAGCGGTGTGCAGAAGTTCCACAGCAGCCCGGCCCGCAATTCGGTGGTCCACTGCTCGGTGTCTTCCCGTGCCGCGCCGAGTTCTGCGAGACGGTCGTGGTAGGCGCGGAGCAGATCGCCCTCGATCGCACGGCGGATTTCGGTGGTCAAACTGGTGGCGAGGAATCGGGCCACGTCCAGCATCCCCGACGCGTGCTGCAAGAATTGGAAATCGATGAACCTGCAGCGATGCGGCCCGAAGTGAATATTCTGGCTGTGGAAATCGCCGTGCGCGATCGTGCGTTGTGGTGGCGCGAGCATGGCGGCCACATCTTCGAATCCATCGATGACGAGAGCAGGCAACGGCCCGAGCGCCGTCGGCCAGTCGCCGCCGTAGCCGCGCAGCCGGCGTCGGCAGATCGCACCGACTGGTGAGTTCGCGGGCGGCAGCAGCCAGTCCCAATCCGCGGGCAGGGCGCGATTCCAGCCCCACGCGTGCATGGTCGCGAGCGCGGTTATCGCGCGGAAGGCCAGATCGGGCGGGCACCCGTCGATCTGCCGGACGAAGCCGTCGTCGCCCAGGTCTTCCATGAGTAGCCACGGAGCAGGAGCCGGCCCCTGGGCCAGTACCGCGGGGACATCGATCGGCGTGGGATGCGCCTCGTGATACCGGTAGAAGCCGAGTTCGACTTCGGCCAGGTGACGGCTTTCGGTGAACCGGTCCGACGCTTCCTTGAAGATGAGCGATTCGGGGCCGGAGCCGCTGGGCCGGTCGTAACGGATCGATAGGCGTAGCACTTCGCCCACCAGGCCGGACTGCGCGAGTCGGTGGACCGCCACGTCATCGACATGTTCTGTGGAGGACAAGCGGTGCGTGGCGCGCAGTGTCGACTCGAGTCCGCGGGGGTCCATGACGGCGGGGATATGTGCGACTTCGCCGGTCAAGTGATCTCCTGGGGTCGAGTGGGAGACAAGAGACGGGATGAGGCCACTTCCGGTCTCAGGCTGCACGCGCCGAGTCGCCGCTGTCAAACGTTCGACCTGCGCGAGGGAGGCTTCATGGGTGTCCCACCCCGTGGTCTCAACTCGGGTCGGAGCCCTGCACGGCGGAGAGCCAGATCGCGCACGCGGCGGCGATGGTGGTGGCGGCCAGGAAGACGGGGAAGCCGCCGCCGTCGAGGTAGACCCACAGGAGAGCGGCGATGGGGGCGGCGACGGTGGATTGGGCGTCGAGCAGGAGGCGGCGGCGCAGGCGAGTGGCCTGCGCGATGTGGGCGGAAGCGTCGGGGTCGGGGCGGCTCGGGTTGTCGACGAGACGGCCGGGCGGTTCGACGTCGCGCATGCGGCCGGACGGGTAGAGGCGTCGTCCCGCGACGTGCATCGCGCGGTCGGTGAGTTCCGCTTCGCTTTCGGTGAGGGTGACCAGCGCCGGGTCGAAGTACACCGGAAGCCACCGCGGCCGGCCCGTGCCACCGACTTGCAACCACGACCGGCCGACCAGGCGATGGTGTTGGCGGACACGGGTGACCCGTACGGTCCGCGCAGCGCCAGGACGATGGAACCGGAGCATCCCGAAGGCGACGGCGAGCCGGTATCCGGTGTACCCGCACACGGCGAGCGCGACGGCCGCGATCGCCGCCACCTGATCCAGAGTGCCGAACGGCGCCCAGGCGGCACAGACCGCGAGGGCGCCGAACGTCACCGTGATCGGATAGGCCAGCGGGTGGCCCGATCCGGAACTCACTTCAGGAAACCCACCTTGGTGTAGTCCCGCGAAGCGAGGCCGAACGCGCCGTAGTTCGCCAGGTCGGTCCGGGCGGCATAGGTGCCCGCCGCCTGGTTCAGCGGGATGGAGTAGCCCTCTTCGAAGATCATCCGATCGCATTGGTTGGCCAGCTGAATGGCCTTCTCCGGATCCAGTTCGGCGAGCGTCTGGTCGATCAGCGCGTTGAGTTCCGGAGTGCCGATGCGTGCCTTGTTGCTCTGCCAGTTGCTCGGATCGTAGTAGTAGATCTGCCGCAACCCGCTCAGCGGCAGAACGCTGCCGCCCCAGCTGAACTGGGCCAGGTCGAAATTGCCGGGGTCGATGACGTTGGTGAACAGGCCGGTGCCCGGCACCGTCTGGATGATCAGCTTCACCCCGATCCGCGCGAGATTCTGCTGCACGATCTGCGCGGTCTGCACCCACTGATCCTGCTGGTACATCACGTCTCGGAGTTCGAGCTTGCGGCCGTCCTTCTCGCGGACGTCGCCGTTGAGCTTCCAGCCGAGCGCGTCCAGCATCCGGGCCGCCTCGTCCGGGTCGTAGGCGATGGGGGCCGCGTTGTCCTGGTAGCCCTTCTGCCCCGCCACGAAGACGTGATTGTTCAGTGGCTTGGGATCGTCGACGACGCCGTGCTGCGAGGCGGTGACCACGCCCTGCCGGTCGATCGCCTTGGAGATGGCGATTCGCAGCTGCGGATCGGCGAGCAGGGAACCGGGGGCGCCGTTGAAGGTGATGTGCGACCAGGTCGCTTCCGGCGTGCGCCGGATGACCACGTTCGCGGCATTGCGCGCCGCGCTGACGTTCTCGATGCCGGACATGTAGGCGATGTCGAGTTCGTTGTTCTGGATCGCGGGCAGCCAGGCCGAGTGGTCCAGCACGCTGAAGGTGATCGAATCCAGCTTTGGCGTATCGCCCCACCACCGGGGATTGCGCCCAAGCACGATGCGGTTCTGGCTGCGATCGATGGAGGTGATCACGAAGGGGCCCGCGCTGAGCGGCAGCTCGTTCTTGGCCGCATTGGTGAAGCTGTCCGGAGTCGCCGTGACCGACTTCGGATACAGCGGGTTGAACAGTCCTTGCCATTCGCCGAACGGCTGATCGAATGTCACGACGGCCTGCCGGTCGTCGCTGCCGCGCTCGACCTTGCCTACCCGGTCGTATCCGCTGGTGGACGAGACGAGGAACGCGTTGTCCTTGCCGCTCAGAGCATGGGCTTGGGAGCGGAGATCTTCCCAGGTGATCGGCGAACCGTCGGACCACACGGCCTTCGGGTTGATGGTGTATCTCACCTGCTGCGGACTGGTTCCGATCAGCTCGATATCGGTGAAGAAGTCGTGGGCGACGCTCAACTGCCCCGCCGCGTCGTTGACGAAGGTGGTCGGCATCGTCGGTTCGAGGAGGTAGAAGACGGTCTCCGTTCCGCCGTCCACGTGCAGATAGTTGAAGTTCTCCGGGAAGTTGGTGAGGGCCAGCCGCAAGTTGCCGCCGTCGCGCAGTTCGCTCGGGTCCCTCGGATTGATGTCGTTGGTGGTGCCGACCGTGCTGGTGCCTCCGGTGACGTTGTCGCCGCCGCCGCAGCCCGTGAGCGTCAGCCCGACGACGGCCAGCGACAACGCCAGCCGGGCACACGCAGAGGTGATCCGCATGGTGATCCTTTCCGCTCGTCGCGTCCTTCGGTCCGGCCTCACTTCTCGAAGCCGACCCGGAGGTAGTCCGGGAAAGCCAGCCCGAAGGCGCCGTAGTTGGCCAGCCCCGCACGGACGGCCACGTTGCCGGCCGACTGCGCGACCGGCACCGAGTGGCCGAGCTCGAAGATCATTCGGTCGGCCTTGTTCGCCAGCTCGATCGCCCGCTCGGGATCGAGTTCGGAGATGGTCTGCTCGATCAGGTCGTTCAGCTCGGGCGATCCGATCCGGCCCTTGTTGCTGAGCGTGTTCGCCGGGTCGTAGGCGTAGATCTGCGGCAGCGCGCCGAGCGGGAAGATGCTCCTTTCCCAGCTGAACTGCGCGATGTCGAAGTTACCCGGGTCGATGACATCGGTGAACAGGCCGTTGCCCGGATAGGTCTGGATCAGCAGTTTCACCCCGATCCGCGCGAGGTTCTGCTGCATGATCTGAGCCATCTGCACCCAGGTGTCCTGTTGGAACATCACATCGCGGATGACCAGCTGGCGTCCGTCCTTCTCCCGGACATCGCCGTTGAGCTTCCAGCCGAGTTCGTCCAGCATGCGGGCCGCCTCGTCCGGGTCGTAGGCGATCACCGCGGAGTTGTCCTGGTAGCCCTTCTGCCCGTTGAGGTAGATGTGGTTGTTCAGTGGAGTGGGATTGTCCACGATCCCGTTCTGCAGCGCGGTGACGATGCCCTGCCGGTCGATGCCCTTCGCGATCGCGACGCGCACCTTGGGATCCGCGAGAATCGACCCCGGTGCGCCGTTGAAGGTGATCTGCGAGTTGAACGGGCGCGAGGCGCGACGGACGATGATGCCCGGTGAGTTGGCGGCGGACTTGACCTCCTCGATGCCCGAGACATCGATGGCGTCGAGTTCGTTGTTCTGCAAAGCGTTCAGCCGGGCCGACCAGTCGAGCACGCTGTAGGTGACGGTGTCGAGCTTCGGCGTCTCGCCCCACCATTTCGGGTTGCGACTGAGCACGATTCGTTGTTGCGCCCGGTCGATCGAGGTGATCACGAACGGCCCCGCCGACTTGGCGAGCCCGTTGCGATCGCGCTCGTTGAACGCCTGTGGCGTCTCGGTCGACTCCCTGGGGTACAGCTGACTGAACAGGCCGCGCCACTCCCCGTAGTGCTGCGCGAAGGTGACGATCGCTTGGCGGTCGTCGACGCCGCGTTCGACCTTGGCCACCCGGCTGTAGCCCTGGGTCGCCGAAACCCGGTATTCGGTATTGCGGCCACTCAGCGCTTCCGCCTGGGACCGCAGATCCTCCCAGGTGATCGGGCTGCCGTCGGACCAGACGGCCTTGGGGTTGATGGTGTAGACCACCCGCTGCGGGGTGGTCTCGGTCAAGGCGATGTCGGTGAAGAAGTTGTGGTCGATCGACACCTCACCGGCGGCGTCGGCCGTGATCGGTCCCGGCAAGGTCCAGTCGACCACTTCGGCGAGGTCGCCGTTGGAGTCGACGTGGTGGGAATTGAACGTCGGGGGGAAATTGGTGATCGCCAGGCGCAGGTTCCCGCCGTCGCGCAATTCGCTCGGGTCGCGGGGGTTGATGTCGTTGGTCGAGCCGATCGCGTTGGAGCCGGATTTCACTTCGCTGCCGCCGGAGCCGCAGCCGACCAGCAGCGCGAGCGCCGTGCCGACGGTGAGAGCCCGGACGATCACCGTGCGTGCCTGCCCGCGGCGGTTCCGGGTTGGCTGTGCTGGTCTCATTTCACGAATCCGATCTTGGTGTAGTCGTAGGACGCCAGGCCGGGCGAGCCGATGTTGGCGAGGTCGGCGCGGGCGCCGAAACTGCCGTCGGACTGGGTCAGCGGCAGTGAATGTCCTTCCTCGAACACCTTCCGGTCGACCTCGTTGGCCAGTTCGATCATCTTCTTCGGATCGAGTTCGGTCAGCGTGCGCTCGATCAAGGCGTTGAGCTCGGGCGAACCGACGCGGCCGTAGTTGCCCTGCAGATCGTTCGGGTCGTAGTAGTAGATCTGCCGGATATCGCTCAGATAGAACGCGTCTCCGGTGAAGACGAACTGCGCGGCGTCGAAATCACCGGGAATGATGACGTTGGTGAAATACCCCGCGCCGGGTTTGGTGTCGATGATCAGCCGCACGCCGATCCGGGCCAGGTTCTGCTGGATGATCTGCGCGACCTGGATCCACAGCGGATCGTTGTACATCACGTCGCGGATCTCCAGCTTGCGTCCGTCCTTCTCGCGGACATCGCCGTTCAATTTCCAGCCGAGCGCGTCGAGTTCCCGTGCCGCCTGGTCGGGGTCGTAGGCCACCGGCGCCGAATTGTCCTGGTAGCCGTCCTGGCCCTGGAGGAAGATGTGGTTGTTCAACGGCTTCGGGTTCTCCACCAGACCGTTCTGCGTCGCGGTGGCGATGCCCTGCCGGTCGATGGCCTTCGCGATCGCCACCCGCAGGCGCGCGTCCGCGAGAATCGACCCCGGCGCGCCGTTGAAGGTGATGTGCCGCCAGCGGTTGCCCGGCGCACGGCGAATCACCAGGCCGCCGGTCTCGCGAACCGTCTTGACCTCGTCGATCGAAGACAGACGGACGAGGTCGAGTTCATTGTTCTGCAGGGCGCTCGCCCATGCCGCCTGATCCAGCACGCTGAAGGTGATGGTGTCCAGTTTCGGCGTCTCGCCCCACCATTTCGGGTTGCGGCTGAGCACGATCCGGCCCTGGGTGCGGTCGGTGGACTGGATCACGAAGGGGCCGGCGCTGCGGCCGAGCCGGTCCACGAGTCCTTTGTTGAACGACTCCGGGTCGGCGGTGACGGATTTCGGGAAAAGCGCGGAATCACCGGCGAGCTGGCCGCGCCATTCGCCGAAGGGATGGTTGAAGGTGAGCACGGCCTGCCGGTCGTCCACACCGCGTTCCACCTTCTCGACGAACTCGAACCCGTTGGTGATCGCGATGAGGAAGCGCTTGTCGCGACCGCTGAGCGCGTGTGCCTGTGAGGCGATGTCCTCCCAGGTGATGGGGCTGCCGTCGGACCAGACCGCCTCGGGATTGATGGTGTAGGTGACCTGTTGCGGGTTGGTGCCGGTCAGCGCCACGTCGGTGAAGAAGTCCCGATTGACGGTGAGGTTGCCCGCCGCGTCGACGTCGAACGCGCGGGGCATGAGCGGGCGCTCGATGTCGCCGATCTCGCCGTCGTTCCCGTCGGTGGACAGGGTGTTCCAGTTCGCCGGGAAGCTGGTGACCGCCAGGCGCAGGTTGCCGCCCTCGCGCACCTCGTCACGATGCTTGGGATTGATGTCGCTGGTGGTGCCGAGCGCGTCGGACAGTCCGGCGGCCGAATCGTCGGCGGTGCTCGCGCAGCCCGCGGCGATCAGCGCCAGCGCCACCACCCCCGCGGCCCACCGCGTTCGGTCGAAACGGATCCGCATCGCGCCCTCCTGCCTATCGGCTGACTGCCGGCACCGGGACCGCGTCGATCAGCGCCCTGGTGTACTCGTGTCGCGGATCGGCGAATATCTGCTCCGCCGAGCCGTATTCCACGATCTTGCCGCGATACATGACCGCGATGTCGTGGGCCAGGTTCCGCACCACGGACAGGTCGTGCGAGACGAACAGATACGACAGCCCGCGCTCGGTTTGCAGGTCGCGCAACAGGTTCAGCACGCCGGCCTGGATCGAGACGTCCAGCGAGGAGACCGGCTCGTCCAGCACCAGCAGTTCCGGGTCGAGCGCGAGCGCGCGGGCGATGCTGATGCGCTGTTTCTGGCCGCCGGAGAAGTCGGCGGGGTAGCGGTCGGCGTGCTCCGGGCGCAGACCGACCTGTTCGAGCAGTTCCGGTACCCGGCGCGCGATCTCCGCCCGCGGCCGCCCGTCGATGCGCAACGGCTCGGCGAGGGCGTCGAAGATCGGCAGACGGGGGTCGAGGGAGGCGGTGGGGTCCTGGAAGACGATCTGCATCTTCCGGCGGATCTCCCGCTTGCGGGCCTTGCTCAGGGTCGCGACGTCGCTGCCCATGATCTCGATCGCGCCCGACTGCGGCGGCACCAGATCGAGGATCTGGGTGAGAGTGGTCGATTTGCCGGAGCCGGACTCACCGACGAGCGCCAAGGTGCGCCCGCGCCGGACCTCGAAACTGATGCCGTCGACCGCCCTGATCTCTCCTTTGCGGCGGCGCAGCACCACACCCGAGGTGATCGGGAAGACCTTCACCAGGTCCGAAACCCGCAGCACGACATCCGAGTCCACCTGCGCCTCGGCCTCCGGCTCGGCGATCTCGCGCCGATACGCCTCGAACAGCTCGTCGGTGCCGACCTCGGCGGTGCGGATGCATGCGGCGGTATGCCCCGGCCCGACCGTCTCCAAAGGCGGTTCCGCCGCCCGGCATTCGTCGATCGACACCGGGCAGCGCGGTGCGAACGAGCAGCCGGGCGGCAGCGCGTGCATGGCGGGCGGCGCGCCGACGATCGGGATCAACGGTCGTCGCGGCGGACCGTCCATGCGCGGGATCGAGCCGAGCAGACCGACGGTGTACGGCATCCGCGGCGCGTCGAACAGCTCGGCGGCGGGGGCGGTTTCGACGATCCGGCCCGCGTACATGACGGCGACGCGGTCGGCCAGCGTGGCGGCGATGCCCATGTCGTGGGTGATCATGATGACGCCCGCGCCGGTGATGTCGCGCGCCTTGCGCAGCAGGTTGAGGATCTGCTTCTGCACCGTCACGTCCAGCGCGGTGGTCGGTTCGTCGCAGATGATCAGCGCCGGGTCGTTCGCGATCGCCATCGCGATGACCACGCGCTGGCGCTGGCCGCCGGAGAACTCGTGCGGAAACGCTTTGGCCCGCACTTCCGGATCGGGGATGCCGACCAGGTCGAGCAGCTCCACCGCGCGTTTCGCGGCTGAGCCTCTGCTCACCTTGCCGTGCGCCAGCAGGGCTTCGGCGATCTGATCGCCCACCCGGTAGACCGGCGTCAGCGCCGAGAGCGGGTCCTGGAACACCATGCTGATCGAACTGCCGCGCAGCTTGGACAGGTCGCGATCGCCCAGCCCGAGCAGTTCGCGTCCGCGGAAACGGATGGAACCGGTGATCCGCGCCTGCTCCGGCAGCAACCCCATCACGGCCAGCGAGGACACCGACTTGCCCGACCCGGATTCACCGACGATGGCGAGCACTTCACCATCGGACACCGTGTAGGTGACGCCGCGCACCGCGTCGATCCGGCCCTCCTCGCTGGGGAAGGACACCCGCAGATCGGTGATCTCCAGCAGGGGCGCGGTCGAGGTGGTCTCGATCGTCTTCTCGGTTGTTCCCGCGCTCGTCATGCCTTCGCCTTCTTCTTCGACCGAGCCCGCTTCGCGCCGGGATCGAACGCGTCGCGCAGTCCGTCGCCCACGAGGTTGGCGCACAGCACGGTGATGATCAGCAGACCACCTGCGAACAGGAACAGCCAGGGATAAGTCAACGCTGATTTCGTCCCCGCCGCGATCAGCGAGCCGAGTGACACGTCCGGCGGCTGCACACCGAAACCGAGGAAGCTCAGACCCGTTTCGGCCATGATCGCCGAGCCGACGGTGAGCGTGGTGTCGATGATCAGGATCGAGGCGATGTTCGGGATGACGTGGCTGAGGATCACCGTGCGGGTCGGCGCGCCCATGTACCTGGCGGCTCGGACGAATTCGCGATCACGCAGGCTCAGTGTCAGCCCGCGCACGATCCGCGCCGAGATCATCCAGCCGAAGCAGGACAGCAGGACGATCAGCAGCAGAATGGAGCCGCTGCCCTTGGTGCGCGGCGCGAACAGCGCGATGACGATGAAGCTCGGAACCACCAGCAGCAGATCGACCAGCCACATGATCGCCCGGTCGGTCCAGCCGCCGAGCAGTCCGGCCAGTGAGCCGGCGGTGGCGGCGATCGTGGTGGACAGCAGCGCGACGCACAGGCCGATGACCAGCGACTTCTGCAATCCGCGCAGGGTCTGCGCCAAGACGTCCTGCCCGATCTGGGTGGTGCCGAAGGGATGGTCCGGGCTCGGCGGTTTCAGCAGGGCGGTGTAGTCCAGCTGCTGGTAGTCGTAGGGCAGGAAGGGCGGCAGCGCGAAGCTCACGACGAACAGCGCGATGAGGATCAGGCCACCAGCGACGGCGGGCTTGTTGCGCAGGAAGCGCCGCAGCACCAGCCTGCGCCGCCCGGTCGCGGCGACCTCGGGCGCGCCCTGGACGATGATCTCGGTTTCCGTCATCCCACACGCACCCTTGGATCGAGAATCGCGTACACGATGTCGGACAGCAGACCCGACACCAGCACAACCAGGCCTGCGAACGCGGTGACCGTCACCACGACGTACAGGTCCTGGGCGTTGATCGAGTCGACCAGCCACTCACCGACACCGTGCCAGCCGAAGATCTTCTCGGTGAACGTCGCGCCGGTGATCAGGGCGCCGAGACTGTAGGCGAACAGTGTGGCCATCGGGATCAGCGCCGTGCGCAGGCCGTGCTTGTACAGCGCCTTGCTGCGGGTAAGACCCTTCGCGCGGGCGGTGCGGATGAAATCGCTCTGCAGCACGTCGAGCATCGCGTTGCGCTGATAGCGGCTGTAGCTCGCCATCGCGCCGAGCGCCAGCGCGGTGGTGGGCAGGATCAGGTGCTGGACGCGGTCGAGCAGTTGCGGCCCGAACCCTTCGATGGTGTTGGCCGACGTCTCGCCGGTGTAGAGGAAGATCTGCGATCCGGTCAGCGAGTTGATCTCCAGCGCACCGTATTTCAGCAGCGTCGCGAGCAGGAAGACCGGCGTGCTCAAGATCAGCAGTGACACCACCGTGGTGAAATAGTCGCTGAACTTGTACTGCCGGATCGCGCCCGCCGCGCCGATCAGAACCCCGAGCACCGTGCCGACCAGCGAACCGACGATCAGCAGCCGCAGGCTCACCGCGACCCGTCGCGGCAGTTCCTCGCTGACCGGCTGACCGGCCAGCGTGGTGCCGAAATCGCCGCGCGGAATGCCTTTGAGCCAGGTGACGTACCGCTCCGGGATCGGGTCGTTGAGGTGCAGCTCCTCGGCCTTGGCGTCGATCACTGCCTGTGGCGGGCGCGGATTGCGTTGTTCGAGACTGTCCAGCGGCCGGAACGTCAGGGACGCCAAACTGAACGTCAGGAACGAAGCCAGCAGCAACAGCACGACATAGTTGAGCGCGCGTCGTAGCAGGAAGCCGGTCATCAGTCCTCTGGTCTTTCGGCTGGGCGGGCCAGCGTCGGTATTAGCCCCCGATCATAAGGACGCGGTTCGCGGCGCGCGTGCCACACGACATCCGGGCATGTCCGGAGCCCGTCCGGCCACGGTGGCCGGGCGCGAGCCGGAGGTTGTCCGGCAGGATGGACGGGTGACGCCCCTGCACCTCCCCAAACCGAAGATGGTCGCCACCGACGTGGACGGCACCCTCATCGACCGTGACGAGCGGGTGACCGCGCGGACGAAGGCGGCGGTGGGCGCGCTGATCGCCGACGGCGTGCCGTTCGTGCTGGCCACGGGACGCCCGCCGCGCTGGATCGATCCGGTGGTGCAGGGGCTCGGGTACGCGCCGCTGTGCGTATGCGGCAACGGCGCGGTGATCTACGACAGCGCCGCCGACCGGGTGCTGACCAGCATGGCATTGGACGTGCCGACGCTGGCCTGGCTCGCCGACATCGCCGAGCGGGCGCTGCCCGGCTGCGGTCTGGCCGCCGAACGCGTCGGCGAGAGCGCGCACGACGCCGTGACGCCGCAGTTCGTCAGCTCGCCGCAGTACGAGCACGCCTGGCTCAACCCGGACGACACCTCCGTCGCCAGGGAGGAGGTCATCGACGCGCCCGCCATCAAGATGCTGATCCGGCTGCCCGGCGCGCGCAGTTCGGACATGCGCGCGGTGCTCGCGCCGCTGATCGGCGAACGCGCCGACATCACCTACTCGACCGAGCACGGACTCATCGAACTGTCCGCCCCCGGCATCACCAAGGCCGCGGGGCTGGCCGTGGTCGCGCAGCGGCTCGGCGTGGACGCGTCCACCATCGTCGCGTTCGGCGACATGCCCAACGACGTCCCCATGCTCACCATGGCCGGCCACGGTGTCGCGATGCGCAACGCCCACCCCGAGGCCATCGCCGCCGCCGACGAGGTCGCCGAATCGAACTCCGACGACGGAGTCGCGCGCATCCTGGAACGCTGGTGGGTGTGAGAGAAATGGGTGACGGAGCGATTCGAAGCCCGCGCGTCGGGCACGGGCTCCGAGCGGAGATCAACGATCGGGCCCGCCGGGGATCGGCGCGCCGCCCGTAGCCGTGGCGGCGGCGGGCGCCGGGGGACGGTGCGGGATCGGGGCACTCACCTGCGCTGCGACCGGGTTCCGGCTCATTTCCGCTCGATAGGTGTCGTTGTAGGTCTTCCACACCGTCGTGACGAGGCCGGTGATCTGGTCGAGGATCAATGAACCGTGCTCGAAGTCGGCGCGCAGGCCGTCGGGGACCGGATAGGCGTTGCGCAGGGGGAGTCCGAGCACACCCGTGTCGGCGCCGAGTTGCAGGAAGCGGTCCAGGATGCTGCCGAGCACCTCGACGACCTGCCCGTCTGCGGCGGTGTAGACATAGCCGTTGGCGAACTTCGCGTACTGCTGGTCACCCGCGGCGGGCAGCACATCCGAACGTACGGCGCCGAGCGGGCCGTTCGGTCCGCCGGACTGCGACCAGTGCCTGGCGATGATGTTCTCCTGCACCATGTTCAGCAGCTTGGTGGTCAGCGCGGCGAGGGCCGCCACGTCGGATTCCGCTGGTGGGGGCACCTGGCTGTCGGGCGCGCCAGAAGCGTCCGGCGCACCGGCGGCGATGTCGCGGATCCGATCCATCAGCGCGTACGCCGCGTCGCCGGGACAGGTGGTGTTGCCGACATCGCGGTGTGCGAAGACCACCGGCAACTGCACCGCCTCGCCCTCGGCGTACGAGGTGAAGGAAGTGCCCTCGGAGTACATGGTGGTGGAGCCCTTGGGATCGAGTCCGGCGATCTTGGTGCGCCAGCCGACGAAAGCGCCGATCGCCTGGAGCGCCTCCTGGCTCGGTGGCTCCGACTCGTAGTTGCCCATCAGCGCGACGCCCGAGGTGTTCTCGTTGAACCCGCCCGCGTGCGCGCCCTGCACCGGGCGGTCGAGGCCGCCGAAGCGTCCTTCGAAGACCTGCCCGTACTTGTCGACCAGCGCGTTGTAACCGATGTCGCACCAGCCCAATGTCTTCGCGTGATAGGTGTAGATCGCGCGGACGATGCCCGCCGACTCGGACTTGCTGTAGTCGTTGCGCCCCGCGGTGTGGTGCACCGTGACGCCGCCGAGACGGTCGTCGTAGGTCGGCTCGGCGCACCGGATCGATTCGTCGGCGCCCCACTGGGCGCGGGTGATCACGCTCGGTCCGCCGCCGGGCAGCGCGGCGGCCACGCTGTGCAGATCGCCGTCGGCGGCGGCCCGGCCCGGATCGATCAGCACGGCGGTCAGGTCCGCGGCCTGCTGAGCCGGGTCGGCTGGTTGTGACCGGTCGTCGGCGCTGGGTCCGGGCTGCGCCACCGGCTGGATGGTCCGCGCTGCCTGCTTGCGGGTGACCAGCACCTGCACCGCGTTCGTGTTGCCGACGTAGATCGGCTCGGTGCCGTCGGTGGGGCCGGGGCCGGAGTGATCGGTGCGGTGGGTGTCCACCGGTTCGGTGTCGTACCAGGGGCCCCAGGTGCCGTCGGGCTGCCGAGCGCGGATGGTGGCTTTGGTGTCGGCCAGCTCTCGCGCGGTGAGTGCGACCATGCTGAACGGCGTGTCGCTGGAAAGTTCCTTGACCTGTGCCCCCACCTGGCTCATCAGTTCGGGGTTCACCGCACCGGGAGACAGCGCGGGGGTGTCGGGCGTGGTGCCGGGCTGGAGCCGGGCGGGATCGGCGATGAAGCGCACACTGTTCGCCGGCGGTCCGGAAATCGGCTGACCAGCGGAATTCGTGCTTCGGTCCGATCGGCTCGGCATTAATTCGGATTCGGAGGTTTGGCTGGAATTGGAACTGGGTAGTCGCATTCCTTCCGGAGGTTGCGCGCCCGGTGGCAGCGGCCCTTCCGGAATCGGAATGCCCGCCGCGATCGGCAGCATGCGCAGGTCGGAAAGATGCAGATCAGGCAGGTTCAGCCCGGTGAGTTCGCGCAGCGGCAACACGATATCGGGGGCGTGGGTCAGGGAGACCTCGGCGAGCCCGGCCGAGACGGTGGCCGGTTCGCTGTCGGTGGCGGTGCGGTAGTCGTTCGAATCGCTGAGCGCGAGCGTGCCGAGCGGGGCAGCTACCGCGAGGGTGGTGACAACCGGTAGCACGTAGGAGCGTTTCGGTTTGCGGTACCGCACGTGCGTCTCCAATCAGGTCGTACCAGTGATCGTGTGATTAAAGGGTCACTTCCTGATGTATCAATGGTCACAATAACCACATTTGTCACATGGCTAAACCTCTGGTTGAGGATTATGTGATTGCCTGAATGTAGCTGTTCGATTGCTGGCGCGTCTGCAAAACGTGCGGAAAAAGTAGGAGAGCTACGGTCTCGTAAACCGCGGGAGTGAACCGATGCATCGTAATAGGCCCATGCGGGGGAACCGAAAATTGCTGGTAAGGGCGATATTCCCCGGGCGGGGCCCCGCCGGGAGGCCATGCGGGAACGCGCTGGGCGGCTCCGCCCTGTTGCTCGGCGGAGTCGGGCTGGTCGCTGGAGTCCTCGTCGTGCTCTCGGCCTGGCCGAACCACGTGCCCTATCGCCAGCTCGCGGGGCCGGGACACGGCCGTGGCTTGAGTCAGGTCGGCGCGTTCGAGAACGCGCGAGCGGGATGGGCAGCCGAACGCATCCTCGCGCACTACTACCCGGGCGCGACGCTCGGCGCCGTCGCGCCCGCCGCCGTCCGGGTCCGCCTCGCGGCGCGGGACGACTCTTCGCTCGACGTCTTCGCCGCCACCGGCCTGCGGGTGGCGGGCCGACAGCTCCCGCCCGGCCAGGCCGCGCACCTGACGCCGCTGCCCGGTGGCGGCGCGAACGTGACGGTGACCGTCGGTTGCGACGGCGACGTGCTGTGGCAGGCGTCGACCGACGACCCCTGGGTCCATCCGATCGACCCACGGCCGAACCGCCCGGTGGCCGAACACCTCACGCTGTGCGGCGGTCCCTCCTACCGCGGCGTGCTCGGCGTCGCCCTCGACGACGGCGCGGCCCGCACGATCAACCAGGTGGATGTCGAGGATTACCTGCTCGGGGTGGTCCCGGCCGAGGTGCAGGCCAACTGGGCGGACAAGGGCGCGGCCGAGGCGCTGCGTGCCCAGGCGATCGCGGCGCGCTCGTATGTCCTCGCCGAGCAGCGTTATCCGTACGCGCAGACGTGCGACACCACGGCTTGCCAAAGCTATCCCGGCACCGAGCGGGAGGACCCGCGGACGGCGGCGGCCGTAGCCGCCACGGCGGGCACGGTGTTGTTGCGCGACGGCCGGATCCTGCGCACGGAGTACTCCGCCGCACCCGACGGAGGGGCACCGGCGGATATCCGGACCATGGACGTCGGGCCCGCCCCCGGGCAACTGCTCGCCATCGCGCCGGGCGCGGAGCCGCCCGCGCGGTCGGCGGCCACCGAGTCGGCGATCGATGCCGAGTACCGCCGCATCGGTGGCGCGAACAGTTCGCTCGGCACGCCGATCGGACCGCAGATGATCCTGCCGCAGCACGCGGGCACCTACCGGATGTACACCAACGGCGTGATCATCGCGACGCCCACGCTGGGCGCGCAGGTGGTGGACTACTCGCGCGTGTTGCAGGTGGTGCCGGAAGTGGCTGCAGCGCAGCAGGTTCCGTCCGGCGCGGCGGCTCGGCCCGATGCCGTGCCGCCCGGCGGTGGGGCTCAGCCCGGTGCGCATGGAGATGCGGCTGTGTCCGGTGGTCCCGTTACGCCCGACGGTGCCGCCGTGGCTGCTGGCGGTGCCGATGCCCTTGGAGCTGCGGCTACGCCTGACGGCACTGCTGCACCCGGCGGTATCGCCCCACCGGAAAACGTGGCAAACGGGGGTGACGCCACGGCTGGCGGTGCGATCCGGCCCGCTGGTCCGTAATCGATCGCATAAAGGGGTTGACCTTGACGTAGCGTCAACTTGCAAGCTGGTTACACCGACGAGAGCACAAAGGAAAACAGGGTCGTGGGCGGGAAGGAATGGTCCATCCAGGATCTGGCGAAGGCGGCCGGTACCACCAGTCGCACGCTGCGCCACTACGGGCAGCTCGGGCTGTTGCCGCCCAGCCGGATCGGAGCCAACGGCTACCGGTACTACGACCAGGACTCCCTCGTGCGGTTGCAACGCATCCTGCTGCTGCGGGAACTCGGCCTCGGCCTTCCGGTCATCGCCGAAGTCCTCGCCGGCGAGCGGGAAACCGCCGCCGCGCTGCGTACGCACCTGGAACTGCTACGGCAGGAACAGGATCGGATCCGGCGGCAGATCGAGTCGGTGCGAACCACGCTGCAGAAGACGGAAAGAGGTGAACAACTCGTGGCAGCAGAAGTTTTCGACGGCTTCGACCACACCAAGTACAAGGACGAGGTGATCGAACGCTGGGGCAAGGAGGCCTACGAGCGCGGCGACCGCTGGTGGGGCTCGATGTCGGAGAAGGACAAGAAGAACTTCCAGCAAACCCATCTCGACATCGCCGCCGACTACGGCCGGGCGCACGCCGACGGGCTCGCGCCCGACGCCGACGAGGTGCAGGCCATCGTCCAGCGCCACTACGAGTGGATCGGCGTCGGCTGGCAGGGTCGTCCGGTGGTGAAAGAGGCTTTCGTCAACCTCGGCGAGATGTACGTGGCCGACCCACGTTTCGCGCAGAACTACGACGTGCACGGCGCGGGCACCGCCGAGTTCGTGCGCGACGCGATGAAGGTCTACGCCGAGCGACGGCTGTAGCACACAACCCTCCGACGGCCGGTACGAAAGACACGTACCGGCCGTCGGTTCAGTCCGCTGGGCAGCAGCCTCGAGCTCAGCGGCGCAGCCGGACCGCATCTCTGAGTGTTCGGTGAAGGCGACATTCGCCTACGCGTGCGGCACGGTCAACCAGCGTCGTCGCGTCCGAGCGCGTGCATCAATTGGTCCTCCGTGATCGGAGGCACCGGAAGCGGATGGGCGGCCTCCGCGCGCAGGCCGTCGAGGATCAGGCCGAGATGGCGACGCCATGCTTCGGGGGCGATGTGACTGGTCGCCTCGACGATTCTGGTGTGTGACCAGGTGATGAAGGCGATGTCCTCGAGCACCCAGTCGGCGCGCAGGACTCCGGCTTCCTGCGCGCGGGTGATGATCCGGCGCATCAGGCCGTGGCCGTGCTCCTGGGCCCGCGCGATGGCGCGGCTCGGTGCGGCGCGCACGGCCAGTTCGCTGAGCAGGCGGTCTGCGGCTTGCAGCGCGCAGACCTGCTCCACCAGGTAGACGAACGATTCCCAGGGGTCATCGATGGCCAGCGCGTCCTCGGCGATGCGGCTGCCCGCTTCGATCCGGTCCTCGACCGCGGCCGCGATGAGGTCGTCGCGGGTGGGGAAGCGGTTGTAGAGCGTGCCGATGGCGACCCCGGCGCGCGCGGCGATCTCCTTCAGCGGCGCGTCGAGGCCGCGTTCTTCGAAGACGGCGCGGGCGGCGGTCACGAGCGCGTCCCGGTTGCGCTGGGCATCGCTGCGTAACGGCTTGTCCACGGGCCGATCCTACAAATGAGGCATGCGTGCATATGTTGAGCATGGGTTCAACTTAATGCTACTGTCGGGCCGAATAACTTGAACCATGTCTCAACTTAAGGAGTGGCAATGTCCAAGATCATCGCGATCTTCGGCTACGGCCCGGGTCTCGGCGTGGGCACGGGACGCCGATTCGGGCGCGAAGGATTCCGGGTGGCCGTCATCGGGCGTGACCCGGAGAAAGCGCGGCGGCACGCCGACGAGCTGACCGCCGAGGGGATCGAGGCCGCGGCCTTCCCCGCGGACGTCACCGACGCCGCGCAGGTCACCGGGGTGATCGAGAAGATCGAGGCGACCTTCGGGACGATCGATGTGGCCATGCACGGCGCGGCGGGCAACATGAGCGACCGGCTGCCTTCCACCCTGGCGGTGGACCTCCCCTCCCTCGACGCGCCGATCGCGCTGAAGTTGCACTCGCCGATCCTGGTGACGCGGGCGCTGGCGCCGAAGATGGTGCAGCGCGGCGACGGCGCGCTGCTGTTCTCCTCGGGCTCCTCCGAGCACTTCGTGGCGCCCTACCTGGCCAACTTCGGCATAGCGCTCGCCGCCCAGCGCGGATACCTGCGCCAGCTCGCGGTCGAATTCCGGGGGACCGGCGTCTACGTCGGGTTGCTCAACATCGGCGCGCTGATCGACGGCAGCAAGGCCGCGCAGATCATCGATGAGAATCCGGAGGTGATCCCGGCCGGCCTGGAGATCGTCCGGATGAGCGGCGGCGAACTCGGCGATCACTACTGGCGGCTGTACACCGAGCGGGACAAGGTGGAACTCGACGTCGGTTTCCCGGCCTGAAGCTCGGAAGACCCCTTGATCGCGCACCGGCCGGGGCCACCCGCAGCCGTGCGCGATCATTCGGCGGCGGCAGTAAACCACCGGTCGGTTGCCAGGGAACCGCATTCCGGCAAACATCCGGCGAAATTGCCAGGTCAGGAAGGTGAAACCGGGTGCGCCCAGCGGTGCGGCTCAGCACAGTCGCGACTCCACCGGGACACGGCGGGGACTTCCGATACTCTGGGCTCCCGTGACCGTCGCATCGTCCCCGGGTACCTCCGTCCATTCCGCCTCACAGTTCGATCTGATCGTCGTCGGCTCCGGATTCTTCGGGCTGACGGTTGCCGAACGCGCCGCCACCGTGCTGGGTAAACGGGTTCTGGTGATCGAACGGCGCCACCACATCGGTGGCAACGCCTACTCCGAGCCGGATCCGGAAACCGGGATCGAGATCCACAAGTACGGCGCGCACCTTTTCCACACGTCGAACAAGCGGGTGTGGGACTACGTCACCCAGTTCACCGAGTTCACCGGTTACCAGCACCGTGTCTTCGCGATGCACAAGGGGCAGGCTTACCAGTTCCCGATGGGGCTGGGCCTGGTCTCCCAGTTCTTCGGCCGCTACTTCTCGCCGGAAGAGGCGCGGGCGCTGATCGCGGAGCAGGCCTCGGAGATCGAGACCAAGGACGCGCAGAATCTCGAGGAGAAGGCCATCTCGCTGATCGGCCGTCCGCTCTACGAGGCGTTCGTGCGCGACTACACGGCCAAGCAGTGGCAGACCGACCCGAAGGAGCTGCCTGCGGGCAACATCACCCGCCTGCCGGTGCGCTACACCTTCGACAACCGCTACTTCAACGACACCTACGAGGGCCTGCCCCGCGAGGGCTACACGAAGTGGCTGGAGAACATGGCCGCCTCCGACCTGATCGAGGTGCGCCTGAACACCGACTGGTTCGAGGTGCGCGAGCAGGTGCGCGCCGAGAACCCGGACGCCCCGGTCGTCTACACCGGCCCGCTGGACCGTTACTTCGACTATCGCGAAGGCGAACTGGGCTGGCGCACCATCGATTTCGAGACCGAGGTGCTGCCGGTCGGCGACTTCCAGGGCACCTCGGTGATGAACTACAACGACGCGGACGTGCCCTACACCCGCATCATCGAGCCGCGCCACTTCCACCCCGAGCGCGACTACCCCACCGACAAGACGGTGATCATGCGGGAGTACTCCCGGTTCGCCCAGACCGGCGACGAGCCGTACTACCCGATCAACACACCGGAAGACCGGGCGAAACTGCTGGCCTACCGTGAGCTGGCCAAGCAGGAGACCGCCGCGGCGAAGGTCGTCTTCGGCGGACGTCTCGGCACCTATCAGTACCTGGATATGCACATGGCGATCGGCAGTGCGCTGAGCATGTTCGACAACGTGCTGCGCCCGCATCTGGCGGACGGCGCGCCGCTGGTCGACCAGGAGGCGTAGGAGCGCGATGACCTCCCAATCCATTCTGGAAGACATGACCACCGAGACCCGCGCGAAGTCGCTGCTGCAGCGCATCATCCTGCCCCGGCCGGGTGAGCCGCTGGACGTGCGCACGCTCTACGTCGAGGAATCGGCGACCAACGCCAGGCGCGCGCACGCCACCACCCGTACCTCGCTGTCGATCGGCGCGGAGTCCGAGGTCTCCTTCTGCACCTACTTCAACGCGCTGCCCGCGAGCTACTGGCGGCGCTGGAGCATCCTGTCGTCGGTGGTGTTGCGGCTGGAACTGGCCGGGCACGGCCGGGTGGACGTGTACCGCTCCAAGGCCGACGGCTCGCGAATCCACGTGCAGGGCAAGGAATTCGCGGTCGCGTCCGGCGCCGACTCGGTGGTCGTCGAATTCGAGACCGATCTCGGCCCGTTCGAGGACGGCGGCTGGATCTGGTTCGACATCACCACCGACACGGCGGTCACGCTGCTGTCCGGCGGCTGGTACGCGCCGGTCGACGCGCCCGGCGATGGCAGCATCGCGGTCGGCATGCCCACCTTCAACCGGCCCACCGACGCGGTGAAGACCCTCGCCGCCCTCGGCTCTGACCCGCTGGTGCTGGAGAAGATCCAGGCCGTCATCATCCCCGACCAGGGCACGAAGAAGGTCGTCGACGAACCCGGCTTCGCCGAATCGGCGGCCGCGCTCGGGGATCGCCTGTCCATCCACGACCAGCCCAACCTCGGCGGGTCCGGCGGCTACAGCCGGGTGATGTACGAGGCGCTGAAGACCACCGACGCCGAACACATCGTCTACATGGACGACGACATCGAGATCGAGCCCGACTCGATCCTGCGCGCGCTGGCCTTCGCCCGCTTCGCGAAGTCGCCGGTGCTGGTCGGCGGCCAGATGCTCAATCTGCAGGAGCGCTCGCACCTGCACGTCATGGGCGAGGTGGTCGATCGCGGCATCTTCATGTGGACCGCGGCGCCGAACGTCGAGTACGACCACGACTTCTCGAAGTACCCGCTCAAGGACCGGGACAACTCCAAGCTGCTGCACCGGCGCATCGACGTCGACTTCAACGGTTGGTGGACCTGCGTCATCCCGCGGCGTGTCGCCGAGGAGCTCGGCCAGCCCCTTCCGCTGTTCCTGAAGTGGGACGACGCGGAGTACGGCTTGCGCGCCCGCGCGGCCGGGTACCCGACCGTCACCCTGCCCGGCGCGGCGGTGTGGCACATGGCCTGGAGCGACAAGGACGACGCCATCGACTGGCAGGCGTACTTCCACCTGCGCAATCGCCTGGTCGTCGCCTCGCTGCACCTGCCGGGCAACGGGCGCGGCATGGTCGTCAACACGATCAAGGCGACGCTGAAGCATCTGCTGTGCCTGGAGTACTCGACGGTCGCGATCCAGAACCTCGCCATCCGCGACTTCCTCGCAGGCCCGGAGCGGCTGTTCCAGCTGCTGCCCAGCGCGCTGGGCGCGGTGCACGAGCTGCGCAAGCAGTACCCGGACGCGGTGATCCTGCCCTCGTCCACCGAACTGCCGCTGGCCAGCCACATCGACGTCGGTGCGGTCGGCGAGCCGGCCAATCCGATCGCCAAGGTGGTCCGGCTGGCCAAGGGCGTGGTGCACAACTTCCGCCCCGCGCGCACCGAGCACCACGAGACCCCGCAGCTGAACGTGCCGACGCTGGACGCGCGCTGGTTCCTGCTCTCGCAGGTCGACGGCGTCACCGTCACCACGGCCGACGGCCGCGGCGTCGTCTACCGCAAGCGCGACCCGCGCCAGGCGCTCGGCCTGTTCAAGGAGGCCATGCGCCTGCGCAAGGAGCTGGCCGCCCGCTTCCCGGAGATGCAGCAGCGCTACCGCGCCGCCCACCCGCAGCTGACCAGCACCGCGGCCTGGGAGAAGGTCTTCGGCATCGACACGAAGGATGGGCAGCAGTGAGTCTCGGAGCGAGTGCCGCCGACGACGCGGCGGTGCAGCCGCCGCCACCCAGCGCCAACGGCCACGGCGGTCCGGTGTCCGCGCACCCGCCCGCGGCCGGGCAGACGCCGCCGGAGGTCGCGATCATCAACGCCGTGCAGGCCACCCTGGGCAGCAAACCCGCGGTGGTGTCCGCGGCGCGGGGCCTGTCGCACTTCGGCGAGCACGCGCTCGGCTGGGTCGGCATCGCCGCCGCGGGCTGGCTGGTGGACAAGCCGCGGCGCAGGCAGTGGGCCGGGGTCGCCGTCGGCGCCGTCGGCGCGCACGCGGCCTCGATCGTCATCAAGCGCGTCGTCCGCCGCCCGCGGCCGAACGACCCGTCGGTGCAGGTCAACGTGGGGACGCCCAGCAAACTCAGTTTCCCGTCCTCGCACGCGACCTCGACGACGGCAGCGGCCGTGTTGCTCGGCAGATTGACCGGGCTACCCTTGCCTGCGGTGCTCGTCCCCCCGATGCTGCTTTCGCGGGTGGTCCTCGGGGTGCACTACCCCACCGACGTGCTCGCCGGTTCCGCGCTCGGCGCCGCGTCCGCCGCCGCCCTGCTCGCCGCCGAAAAGAGACTCGACAGTGACCGCACAAGAAAGAGCCTTCGTTGACATGAGTGAAGAGCCGACCGGCGCCGACCTGGCCGAGGCGGTAGTCAAGGGCCCGCCCAAGACGCTGGCCGGCGGTCTGTTCAAGGCAGTCCGTCCGCGGCAGTGGGTCAAGAACGTCTTGGTGCTAGCCGCGCCGCTGGCCGCGGGCACGGCCACCGACGTCGATGTGCTCGCGCACGTCGGCATCGCCTTCGTGATGTTCTGCATGGCCGCCTCGGGCATCTACCTGGTGAACGACGCGCTCGACGTGGAGGCCGACCGGGCGCACCCGACCAAGCGTTTCCGGCCGATCGCAGCAGGCGTCGTCCCGGTGAACCTGGCCTACCTGCTGTCGGCGACGCTGCTGGCCGGGTCGATCGCGGGATCGTTCCTCGCGTCGTGGCAGCTCGCCGTGGTGATGGCGGTCTACATCGGCATCCAGCTGGCCTACTGCTTCGGGCTCAAACACCAGGCCGTGCTCGACATCTGCATCGTGTCCTCCGGCTTCCTGCTGCGCGCCGTGGCCGGCGGCGCGGCGGCCGACATCGAGCTGTCGCAGTGGTTCCTGCTCATCATGGCCTTCGGCTCGCTGTTCATGGCGGCGGGCAAGCGCTACGCGGAGCTGCAGATCGCGCTCGGCACCGGCGCCAAGATCCGCAAGTCGCTGGAGTACTACACGCCCACCTACCTGCGCTTCATCTGGACGCTGGCCGCGACGGCGGTGGTGGTGTTCTACGGGCTGTGGGCGTTCCAGCAGGACGGCATCAAGGACACCAACTGGTTCGCGATCTCGATGATCCCGTTTACCATCGCCATCCTGCGTTACGCGGTGGACGTCGATGGGGGCGAGGCCGGGGAGCCGGAAGAGATCGCGCTGGGGGACCGCGTCCTGCAGCTGCTCGCAATCGCCTGGATCGGAGCGGTAGGTGTCGCTGTCTATCTCACCTGACGAGATGCTGGTAGCGGAGCGGTCCCCGCGTCTGTCCAAAGCCACGTTCGTCGGTGGGATCACGCTCACCGTTGTTCTTTTCGCGGTCGGGGGCTGGCAGCGGCGGTGGATCGCCGACGACGGTCTCATCGTGTTGCGCACGGTGCGCAACCTGCTCGCGGGCAACGGCCCCGTCTTCAACCGAGGCGAGCGCGTCGAAACCAACACCAGCACCGCGTGGACCTATCTGGTCTGGTTCTTCAGCTGGCTGACCCAAGCGCGGCTCGAGTACGTGGTGCTCGGCGTCGCGCTCACGGTGTCGCTGGCCGCGGTCGTGTTCGCCATGCTCGGCTCGGCCCGGTTGTGGGGCGGGACCAGCACCGGGTTGTTGCTGCCCGCGGGCGTGCTGGTCTACATCGCGCTGCCCCCGGCCCGCGACTACGCCACCTCCGGCCTGGAGAGCGGCCTGGTGATCTGCTGGATCGGCCTGCTGTGGTGGCAGCTGATGCGCTGGAGTCAGGCCGCATCGGTGCGCCTGCCCGGCCTGCTCGGACTGGTCTTCCTCGCCGGGCTGGCCCCGCTGATCCGTCCCGAGATGACCCTGGTCGGCGCGCTCGCGCTGCTGATGATCTTCTGCGCCCCCATGCCCGAGAGCAGGCTGCGGCCGCTCGTGCTGCGCGCGGTGATCGTCGCGGTGGCCGGACTGGTGCCGCTGGGCTACCAGATCTGGCGGATGGGCTACTACGGCCTGCCCTACCCGAACACCGCCGTCGCGAAGGACGCGGGCGGCGCCAAGTGGGGCCAGGGCTTCACCTACCTGTGGGATCTCGTCGGCCCCTACTTCCTGTGGGCGCCGCTGCTGGTGCTGCTGATCGCCGGCGTACTCGCCGCGCGCACGGGGGTGGCCACGACGGCCCGTGACGGAGAGGCGCGCGGCTGGTCGATCGGCCGGATTCAGGAGTGGCTGCGCTCACCCGGCGCGGTGGTCGCTTTGGTCTTGTTCAGCGGATTCATCCTGACTGTCTACGCGCTTCGGGTCGGCGGCGACTTCATGCACGGCCGGATGCTGCTGCCCCAGCTGTTCCTGTTCCTGCTCCCGGTCGCGGTCCTGCCGATCCGGGCTCCCGAGGGCGGTGTGCGCGCGGCCACCGCCGCCGATTGGTCCTTGGCGGCGCTCGCCGTGGCATTCGCCGGCGTCGCGGGCTGGGCGTTGTTCGCGGCCAACACCACCGCGATCAAGACCGGCACCAAGATCACCTCCACCGGCATCGTCGACGAGCGCGTCTACTACGTGCTCAACACCGGGCACGACCACCCGATCCTGGCCGAGGACTACTTGGATTACCCGCGCATCCGCGCGATGGTCGACGACATCACCAACACCCCGAACGGCGGGCTGCTGCTCAATTCGCCGTCGTTCATGTTCTGGTACGTCGCGCCGCCGCCCCAGCCGATTCCGGCCGGTGGCGCCGGGCACACGGTCTACTTCCTGAATCTCGGGATGACCAGCATGAACGTTCCGCTGGACGTGCCCGTGATCGATCCGATGGGACTGGCCTACCCGCTGGCAGCGCACACCGACCGGCTCACCGACGGTCGGATCGGGCACGACAAGAGCCTGTACCCGGACTGGGTCGTCGTCGACACCGGCATGGTGGACAAGAAGCCGTGGATGCCCTGGTACCTGGACGAGAAGTGGGTCACCCAGGCGCGGACGGCGATGTCGTGCCCCGACACCCAGGCGCTGCTGATCTCCTACCGCGATCCGCTCACCTTCGAGCGTTTCCGGCACAACCTGCGCAACGCGCTGCGTTTCGCGAAGTACCGCATCGACCGGGTGCCGAAGTACGAGATCCAGCGGTGCGGACTGGAAGATCCTTTCCCGCAGCTGGTCGCGCAGCGCTGATCCCGTGAATCACACTGGGCCCACCTGGCACGGTGGGCCCAGTGGTCTCATTTTCCGAGGTAGATAAAGTGGCGTACGCCGCTTTATCTCTTTTTGGTAACGCCCCCGTGTCGATACCGATATACGCTACGACCGTATGCCCGGCCTGGCGTCCACCGGTCGTGGGCATGGGCGGGTTACCGTGTGGACGGCTTGCCGCTGTCGCTGTGCAAACGAAAGGTTGAAACTGATGCGAGGCGTGATCGGGCGTCGTCTTAATTCTCGAAGAGCAGGTTCTTGGCTCAAGCGGTCCATGCTGGTATCGCTGGCCGTTCTGCTACCGCTCGGGGTGTCGGTGGCAGGCCCTGCCGCCCCGGCGTCCGCCGCGTTCAATCCGGATGGTTTCGACTTCTGGGTCGATTCCGAAATGGGGCCGATCAAGTCCCGCATCTTCCGCGCCGCCGACGGCAACACCGGCCGGGTGGTGTACGCGCTGGACGGCATGCGGGCGCGCACCGACCTGAGCGGCTGGGAGATCGACACCGAGGTCGCGCGCGAGCTGACCAAGTGGAACATCAACGTCGTCATGCCGGTCGGCGGGCAGTCCAGCTTCTACGCGGACTGGAACGGCCCGAGCGACTTCTTCGGCCTCGGCAGCGCGGGCTCGTCCTCCACCGGTTCGGCGAACTCGGGCTCCGGCCTGCTGACCGGTTCCGCGGGCGGGCCGGGCAAGACCAGCACCTACAAGTGGGAAACCTTCCTCACCAACAACCTTCGCTGGGCGCTGCGCGACCGCCTCGGGTTCAACCCGAACGGCAACGGCGTCTTCGGCCTTTCCATGGGCGGCAGCGCCGCGCTCACCTTGGCGGCCTACCACCCCGACCAGTTCCGTTACGCCGGTTCGTACTCCGGGTACCTGAACATCTCCGCGCCGGGCATGCGTGAGGCGTTGCGCGTGGCGATGCTCGACGCGGGCGGCTACAACATCGACGCGATGGCGCCGCCGTGGGGCCCGCAGTGGCTGCGGATGGATCCGTTCGTGTTCGCGCCGCGCCTGAAGGCGAACAACACCCGCCTGTGGGTCTCCGCCGGTAGCGGCCTGCCGAGCGGGGCGGACGGCATCAGCTTCAACACGCTCAACGCGATGGGCTTGGAGGCGCTGGCCCTGGCCAACACCCGCGCGTTCCAGGTCAGGATGCTCACCCTGGGCGCGAACAATGTCACCTACGACTTCCCCGCCGTGGGTGTGCACAACTGGAACTACTGGGCCGACGAGGTCTACCGCATGATCCCGGATCTGTCCGCGAACATCGGGTAGTAGTCCCGCCACAGCGAGAAAGGCCGCTTCGCGCCATCGGCGCGGAGCGGCCTTTCGCCGTTCAACCGGTCGTCCGCGGGGTACTTAGGCAACGAATATGAAGAGAAAACGGCTTCGGTAGTTGTGGTCTGGATCACCATCCAGCAACATGAAGGCATTCGTCTCCAATTGATACCCGAACAGCATGCGCCAAGGTCGATTCGTCCGTTTCTGCGGTGGGCGTCGCGCCTCGGTGCTCGATGTGGGCCCGGTGGAGATCGCTAGAAGTTTGCCAATGCCAGGCCGCCCGAGGGAAAGGTCGATGTGATGCGTAGTGCGCGCGGGAAGCGCGGGTCCCTGAGGTCCCGAACAGCGGGTTCGTGGTTGCGGCGGTCCGCCCTCGGCATCGCCGCGGCGATGCTGCTGCCGCTCGGGGCGACCATCGCGGGCACCGGCGCCACGGCATCCGCGGCGTTCGACCCCGCGGCCTTCGATTTCTGGGTCGATTCCGGCATGGGTCCGATCAAGTCCCGGATCCTGCGTGCCGCCGACGGCAACACCAACCGCGTCGTCTACGTGCTGGACGGCATGCGCGCGCCGGAGACGCTGAACGGCTGGGAGATCGAGACCAACATCCCGCAGGTGCTGGCGAGTCAGAACATCAACGTGGTCATGCCGGTCGGCGGCATGTCCAGCTTCTACGCCGACTGGATCGCGCCGAGCGAGTTCTTCGGCATCCCGGCGGGCTCCGGCTCCAGCACCGGCTCCGGCGGGCTGGACGGGTTCGCGGGCGGGCCCGGCAAGAGCTACCGGTACCAGTGGGAGACCTTCCTGACCAACAACCTGCGCTGGGCGCTGCGCGACCGGCTCGGCTTCAACCCCAACCGCAACGGCGCCTTCGGCCTGTCGATGGGCGGCAGCGCGGCGCTCACCCTGGCGGCCTACCACCCGGACCAGTTCAGCTTCGCGGGCTCGTTCTCCGGCTACCTGAACAACTCCGCGCCGGGCATGCGCGAGGCGATCCGCGCCGCCATGCTGGACGCGGGCGGCTACAACGTCGACGCGATGGCCCCGCCGTGGAGCCCGCAGTGGCTGCGGATGGACCCCTTCGTCTTCGCGCCCAACCTGATCCGCAACGGCACCCGCCTGTGGATCGCCGCGGCCAGCGGCCTGCCCGCGGCCAGCGACCCGCCGAGCTTCAACACCCTCACCGGCATGGGGCTGGAGGCCCTCGCGCTGGCCAACACCCGCGCGTTCCAGGTCCGGATGGCGACCCTGGGCGGCGGCAACGCCGTCTACTCGTTCCCGCCGTTCGGCATCCACGCCTGGAACAACTGGGCCGACGAGGCGATGCGAATGATCCCGGATATGTCGGCCAACATCGGCTGAGTTGTTTGGCGGCGCCTGCGGCGCCGCGTGTTCGCGGCCCCCTTTTGGCTCGCGTCAGAGCGGACGAGACTCGCGCCTGCGGCGCATGCGCTTCGTCCGCTCTGACGCGAGCCGGGCCGCGAACGGTGCTCGTAAGACTCGCACTCGAGGGGGTTCAGGGGGTGGGGATCTTGCGCTTTGTGGTTGCGCCCGGGGCTGGCGGGGGCATTTTGTTTGCCTTTTGTGAGGTTGTGTTGCTGGGCGGTAGTGGTTTTGCCTGCCGTCGAGGTTGGAGGAATGTAGGGGGCTCAGCTGCCGAGCGTGGGGGAGTGAGGGGTGGGCAGTTAGGGAGCCGTGGGGTGAGCTTCGGGGTTCTGGGCAGCCGCAGTCATGTTTGCTATGTGATAGCTGTTGCTTGGTTATGGCTGTTCGGAATTGTTTGCCCGCTAGCGTCTCGATGGCTATCACGGCAGATATCGCTCCCGATCACGGTGTGGTCACTGGCCGATCGGGCTCTCCTTCTGCCGGTAGCCCGTGTTGGCTGCCCGTCGGGGCGGGTGACAGGTGTCTGGATTGCGTAGATCTCGGATCGGTGACAGTTCCCGCCAGGAGCGCGAATATTCTTGCGATCCAACACGACATCACCGGGAGAACGCGATAAGGTCACCGCATCATTACCTTGCGCGAACGGACGGATTTCGGCCAGTGGAAAGACCCGGATCTTGCTAAAGCGAGAGGCGTCGAATATCGTCCAGCGAGCGCAAGTGTGACCAGATCGTTGTAGCGCCGTCATGGGGATCGGATTGTCGGGACCATGTCCGTGACGCGCGTCTCGTTGGCAACACGGGTGCCGCTTCGCCCCTCGGGCGGCGAGTGGCACCACAACAGCAGAAAGAGAGCAGGATTCATGCGTTTCGGCAGGGCCGCCGCGCCGAAGAGAACACCGTCGGGACGGCGAGGCGCACCTCGCGGTTGGCGTAATCGAATTCTGGCTGTCGGTGCCGCCGCGCTGGCGCTACCGATCGCCGCAGGTCTGGCAACCCCGACCGTCGCCGCGGCGGCGCCGTCGGCGCACGCGCCGGTGTTGCGGTCGCCCGCGGGCGGCTACGAGGACCTGATGGTCCCCTCCAGCATGGGCCCGATCAAGGTCCAGGTGCAGTGGGCATCGCGCGGCGGCAACGCGGCGCTGTACCTGCTCGACGGCCTGCGCGCCCGCGACGACCGCAACGCCTGGTCGTTCGAGACCAACGCGATGCAGCAGTTCGCCAACGACAACATCACCCTGGTGATGCCGGTCGGCGGTCAGTCCAGCTTCTACACCGACTGGTACGCGCCGTCGAACACCAACGGTCAGAAGACCACCTACAAGTGGGAGACCTTCCTCACCAAGGAACTGCCCGCCTTCCTCGAGGGCTACGGCGTCTCCCGCACCAACAACGCGGTCGTCGGCCTGTCCATGGGCGGCAGCGCGGCGCTGGCGCTCGCGGCCTACCACCGCGACCAGTTCAAGTTCGCCGCCTCCTACTCGGGCTACCTGAACATCTCCGCGCCGGGTATGCGCGAGGCGATCCGCATCGCGATGCTGGACGCGGGCCGCTTCAACGTCGACGCGATGGCCGCGCCGTGGAGCCCGCAGTGGCTGCGGATGGACCCGTTCGTCTTCGCGCCGCAGCTGCGCGGCCTGCCGATGTACATCTCGGCCGCAAGCGGCCTGCCGGGCCAGTTCGACCAGCCGAACTCGGCGGTCGGCGTGTTCAACACCGGCAACGCGATGGCGCTGGAAGCCCTCTCGCTGGTGAACACCCGCGCGTTCCAGGCCCGCCTGAACTCGCTGGGTATCCCCGCGCGGTTCGATTTCCCTGCCGCGGGCACGCACTCCTGGAAGTACTGGGAGGGCCAGCTGTTCGCCTCGCGCAACATGATCCTGGACGCCACCGGCTCCTGGTGATCTGATCCGCCTCTCGCATTCAGGCCGCACCGATTCGGTGCGGCCTGAATTGCGTTCGGGGGCAGTCTCGATCGCATCGCAGCGAACATAGTTTGCTGTACAGCGCGTGTCTCCCGTAAACGTCGCTATAACGGGAGTACAAAGCTCTTGTGGCAGGGATTACGCGCGGTAGCTGTGGCATACGCGGGCGTCTCGTCGCTCGTTCGGCACGCGAGCGGCTCATGCTGCTCGCCGCCGCGATGGTGGTCCCGCTAGCCGCGAGCGTGCCCGTCGACGCTCCCGCCGTCGCGGAGCCCACCGCTGCCGTGGCCGCGCCCGCCCTGGAGCGGGTCCAGTGGCTCAGCGACCGCCGCGTCGCGCTGTGGGTGACCTCGCCCGCGATGGGGGTGCCGATCCAGGTCCAGTTGTTGCTGGCGAGGGACTGGAACGCCCGTCCCGAGGCCAGGTTCCCCGTCCTGTTCCTGCTCGACGGTCTGCGTGCGACCGACGACGAGAACGGCTGGACGAAAGAGGCGGGGGCGGTCGATTTCTTCGCCGACAAGAACGTCACCGTGGTGCTGCCGGTGGGCGGACAGTCCAGTTTCTACGCCGATTGGCTCCAGCCGGACAACGGCCGCACCTACAAGTGGGAGACCTTCCTGACGAAAGAGCTTCCGCCGCTGCTGGAAAGCCATTGGCGCGCGACGCCGGTGCGCGGCGTGGAAGGTCTCTCCATGGGTGGCACGGCCGCGATGTTCCTCGCCGCCCGCAATCCGGGCTTCGTCCGGCACGCCGCGTCCTACTCCGGGTTCCTGACCACGACGACGCTGGGCATGCCGCAGGCCATCGAGTTCGCCATGCGCGACGCGGGCGGTTTCGACTCCGCCGCCATGTGGGGCCCGCAGACCGGGCCGGAATGGGAGGCGCACGACCCGTACGTGCTGGCCGACAAGTTGCGGGGCATCAGCATCTACGTCTCCAGCGGCAGCGGCGCGATCGGTCCCTACGACCGCGCTCTCGGCATTCCGGGCGTGAGCACCAACGTCGCGGGCATGGGCTTGGAGATCCTCTCCCGGCTCACCTCGCAGAACTTCGTGACCAAACTGTCCAAGCTGGCCATTCCGGCGCAGGTGAACTATCGCCCGTCCGGCACCCATTCCTGGCCGTATTGGGATTTCGAGATGCGCCAGTCCTGGAGTCAGGCCGCCTCCGCGCTCGGCGTCGACCCGGGCAAGCCCGCGTGTCAGCCGGGTGGCGCGATCGGTCCGGTGGCCGCCGCGGCGGGCTGGCTGGGTGAATGCGTCACCGAGGAGTACGCGGTGGCAGGAGGCACCGCCCAGGACTTCAAGGGCGGCCGGGTGTTCTTCACGCCGGACAGGGGCGCCTACCCGGTCGGCGGCGTCTTCGGGCCGGGATACCAGGCGGCGGGCGGGCCCGCCGGACCGCTCGGCCTGCCGACGGGCGAGGAACGCGCGCTGGAGGACGGCCGCGGCCGGTTCCAGCCCTTCCAGCACGGCTCGCTGTACTGGACACCGCAGACCGGCGCTCAAATGGTCCGCGGCGCGATCCTGGACGAGTGGGGCAAGCAGGGATTCGAGCGCGGCCCCGCCGGCTACCCGACAGCGCCGGAGGCGAAGACGCCGAGTCGCGACGGCGCCGTGCAAGCTTTCGAGAACGGTCCGTTCTACTACAGCCAGGCCACCGGCGTGCATCGCGTCCAAGGGCTGATCCTCGGCAAGTACGCCCAGCTGGGCTTCGAGAACAGCCCCCTCGGCTTCCCGGTCGCCGAGGAGCAGACGGTGAAGGACGCGGGCCGCTTCAGCCGTTTCGAAGGCGGCGCCATCTACTGGAGCCCGGTCTCCGGCGCATGGGCGGTCCGCAACGGCCCGATCCTGGACGCCTGGCGCGACGCCGGCTACGAGAACGGCAAACTCGGCTTCCCCACCGGCGACGAGTTCCCCATCTCCGACGGCGTGCAACAGAACTTCCAGGGCGGTTTCATCACACTGCGCGATGGCAAAACAGAAGTCCACGCCCTTTGAGCACGACCGATGCGCCGACTGCGAATGGTGAGGTGCCGCCGGTACCAAGACCTCGGCCCAACTCCCGGAGCCGAGCAGGCGGGACGGAATCTCGGCTCGGTCGATGCTGTAGTCGGGCCTCGGCGGTGTGGTCCTCAGCGCGCCACGATTCCCTCATGGTCTGCGCCCGCGCATCGAGACCGTGCGCCGCTGCGGACACCCGCACGTCGGCCGAGCCCCCGATTTCGGTGGTGGCGAGACTTGGCCTGCCGCCGATTGCGGCCCACTCGCGGCCGATCAATCGCTGCGCCGCGGCCTCACGCGCACGAGGCCCGAGCCAGAAGAACACCGACGCGACCAGCTCCCCTCAACCCCATCTCCCGGGCGAAGTGGGAACGAGCATCGACCACGAACAAACGGTGTCAGGCGCCGGAAATCCAACACTGCCCGGCGCGCATCGAGGTGGTGCGACGACGCCGATACCGACACGTCGGGCCCAGCCCTCGACTTCGAGCGAAGCGAGAACGCGCGCCGTTCGCGATGCGGGCGGCATCGCGCGCCCGAGGTCCGAGCCGGAACGTTGACGCGCCCAGCGCACCGCAACCACGTCTTTCGAGCGAAGCGAGACCGAGCATGCGCCGTTCGCGGCCCGGCTCGCGTCCGAGTGGCCGCCGCGTCCGCGACGAAGTCGCCAGCGGCGGTCGCTCGGGCGCGAGCCACAAGGGGGCCGCGAACACCGCCGCGCGAAGGCGAGGCAAATTCAACACCGCTAGCCTGGTGGGCGACCCGACCCCGCTCAGTGACAGATCGAGGACAAGAATTCATGCATCGGACCACGGGAAAGGTAGTCGGCGTGGTTGTGGCGATCGCCGCGACCGGCCTGCTCGCCGCGTGCGGCGACAATGATTCGACCGCCACGAGCACGCCATCGCCTACCCGCACCACGACGACGGCGGCGACCAGCTCGCCGGTCGCTTCGACACCCGCCGAGACCGGGCAGCCCGCTCCCGCGCCGGAGCAGCCGACGACGTCGGTGCCGCCCGAGCGTCCGCAGCCGGTGCCGACCGAGGCCGTCCCGCCCGCTGACACCTCGAAGCTCACCGACAAGGACAAGAAGTTCCTCGACGAGCTGGCCAAGCAGGGTGTCACCCCGTCGAGCCCGGACATCGCGCTGAGCATCGGCGCGTACGTCTGCCAGGGCACCGCCGCGGGCGCGTCCGACCAGGATCTGATGACCTTCGTCAACGCCATGGCAGGTTCCGATCCCTCCTTCGACCCGGCGAAGATGCCGGTGGAGAAGGCCGGGCAGATCTACATCTCCACCGCTCGCGCCACGTACTGCCAGTGAGTTCGCGCGTCCGTTCGACCTCCCGCCGGTCCAAGCCGGCGGGATGTCTGCTCGTGATCGGCGCCGTCCTGCTGATCGTCCTGGTGGTCCTGCTGCTGTGGTATCTGCTGGCGGGGCGTCTGCGCCCGCCCGGCCCGGGGCCGAAACCGCCGGAACGGCCGACCTCGCAGCCCGCGAGTTGCCCGGACGTGCAGATGATCTCGGTGCCCGGAACCTGGGAGTCCAACAGCGCCGACGATCCGCACAACCCGACCGCCAACCCGGTGTCGCTGATGCTCAACGTCTCCGGCCCGATCGCCCAGCGGTTCCCGAGCGAGCGGGTGGACGTCTACACCGTTCCGTACGTCGCGCAGTTCTCCAATCCGATCGCGATCCCGCCGGACGGCCAGCAGTCCTACAACAACAGCCGCTCCGAGGGCACCCAGCGGATGGTCGAAGCCATGGCCGCGCGTCATCAGGAGTGCCCGCTGACCACCTATGTGCTCGCGGGGTTCTCCCAGGGCGCGGTGATCGCGGGTGACGTGGCCGCGCAGATCGGCGCGGGCGCCGGTCCGGTGCCCGCCGATCTGGTGCTCGGCGTGACATTGATCGCCGACGGACGCCGCACGGGCGAGGACGGCCCCGGCCAGGCGATCCAGATCGGCACCCCGCCGGCGGGCGTCGGTGCCGAAGTCGCGCTGAAGGGGTTGAACGTGCCCGGCATCACGATGACCGGCCCCCGTCAAGGGGGCTTCGGCGCACTGGCCGACCGCACCTACACCATGTGCGCGCCCGGCGATCTGATCTGCGACGCGCCCCGCGAGGCATTGAGTCCGTTCAACATCCTGGGCAGTGTGAACACGCTGGTCCGGGCCGCGGGCAACCCGGTGCACACCCTCTACAACAGTTACGTCGTCGACGGTGACGGCACCACCGCGACGCAGTGGACGCTGAACTGGGCGGCGGGCCTCATCGAGGCAGCGCCGCATCCGGCCCATTCGTGAAAATTCACAGCCCGTGAGATACCCCGCACCCGATTGGCGTGACAAGCGCAACTCGAGTTGGGTAGCACGCTGTAAAGTGCGCTGGTGATCGCGACGCCGGGCACCACCGCAGCGCAGTCCGGAAGCGGGCGTCGCGCCCGTATTTTCCTTACAGCCAGGAGCATGAGTTCATGACAGAAGCCGCCGCACCGGCCACCACGGCGAGCCGTGACGCGGATGCTGCGTTGTCCGCGCTGGGCACTCCGTTGCGTCCGTTCCGCTTCGCGGCGGCCGGCGAAGGAAACAAGCAGGAGGGCGGTGCGCGTAAGTTCGTGCAGACCGCTCAGCAGGCCGAGGAATACGGCTTCGACACCTTCGTGGTGCCCGACCACCTCGGTGAGCAGATCGGGCCGATCGCCGCGCTCGGCGCGCTGACCCAGGCCACCGAGAAGATCCGGCTCGGCACGTCGGTGCTGGCGAATGGTTTCCGCCACCCGGTCGTGCTGGCCAAGGACCTGGCGACGATCGATGTGCTGTCCAAGGGCAGGCTCGAGGTCGGCGTCGGCGCCGGCTGGATCAAGGAGGAGTTCGAGAACGCGGGCATCCCCTACGAGTCGCCCGGTGTCCGGCTGGAGAAGCTGGACGAGTCGCTGACCATTCTGGACGTGCTGCTGCGCGGCCAGGAGTGCACCTTCGAGGGCAAGCACTACCAGGTCCGCGGCGTCAAGGGGACCCCACGGCCGCGCCAGGGTCCGCGCCCGCCGATCTGCACCGGCGGCGGCGGTCCGAAGATGCTGCGGCTGGCCGCCAAGCACGCCGACATCATCTCCGTCGTTCCCGTGACCACCAAGAACGGCAAGGGCCTTCTCTCCGGCATCACCATCGAGAAGGCCGTGGAAAAGGTGAATCTGATCAAGGAGGCCGCCGGTGACCGGTTCGCCGACATCGAGCTGAACTGGGCCATCACCGCCATCGTGATCACCGACGATCGCGAGAAGACCGCGGAGATGGCGCTGTCGGCGTTGGACCGGGGACTGCACCCGAACCTGGAGGTCGACGTTCAGCTGTCCGTCGAGGACATCCTGAACTCGCCCTACGTGGCGATCGGCACATTCGAGGAGATCGCCGAGCAGATCCGCCGTGTGCGGCAGCTCACCTCGATGTCCTATGTCGGTGTATTCCCCACCCAGATGGACGCGTTCGCCCCCGTTATTCCCCTGCTGCGGGACGAGTGAGCCGGTCTTCTCTGTAACATGACTCTGGTTTGAGTACATCTAGCCGATAAGCGGTCACCGCGCAGACCGCACAAAATCTGCAGGCTGGCTCTGCACTTGGAGCACCCGCGGGCGAAAGCGAGTCGGGGCCTCACAGGTAAAAGCGGCGTTCTCGCCGTCTTGCTGCGTGTGCCTCGGAGGAGAAGAAGGAATGGAAGAGACTTTCGACGACTACCTGGACGAAACCGGGAACATCCGTATTCCCGAGGATCACACCCTGGTTGATCACGTCGAGAAGCACACCCGGAACGACGCGAACACCCTGGCGTATCGCTACATCGACTACTCGCGCGAGCGCGACGGCGAGGCGCAGGAGTTGACGTGGCGTGAGTTCGGCATTCGGCTGCGCGCGGTGGCCGCTCGACTGCAGCAGGTGACCAACCCGGGCGACCGGGTCGCGATCCTCGCACCGCAGGGCTTGGACTACGTGATCTCCTTCTTCGCCGCGATCTACGCGGGCACCATCTCGGTGCCGCTGTTCGACCCGGACGAGCCAGGCCACACCGATCGCCTGCACGCGGTGCTCGGCGACTGTGAGCCCTCGGCCATCCTGACCGCGAGCTCCTCCGCGGCCGGGGTCCGGCAGTTCTTCCGCTCGCTGCCCGCCGCCCAGCGTCCGCGCATCATCGCGGTGGACGCGATTCCCGACAGCGTCGGCGAGAGTTGGGTGCGCCCGGACATCGCGATCGACGACATCGCCTACCTGCAGTACACCTCGGGTTCCACCCGGGTGCCCGCGGGCGTGGAGATCACCCACCGCGCGGTGGGCACGAACCTGCTGCAGATGGTCGACGCGATCAACCTGGACTGGAACTCGCGCGGCGTCACCTGGCTGCCGCTGTTCCACGACATGGGCCTGCTGACGGTGATCCTGCCCGCGGTGGGCGGCAAGTACATCACCATCATGTCGCCGAGCGCGTTCGTGCGCCGCCCCTACCGGTGGATCAAGGAGCTGGCCGCGGTTTCCGACGGCGCCGGAACCTTCGCCGCCGCACCGAACTTCGCGTTCGAGCACGCCGCGGCGCGCGGACTGCCGAAGAACGGCGAGTCGCTGGACCTGTCGAACGTCATCGGCCTGATCAACGGCAGCGAGCCGGTGACGACCTCGTCGATGAAGAAGTTCAACGAGGCGTTCGCTCCGTACGGCCTGCCCAAGACCGCCATCAAGCCGTGCTACGGCATGGCCGAGGCCACGCTGTTCGTCTCCGCCACCAAGGCCGAGGACGAGGCCAAGGTCACCTACGTCGACCGCAAGGAACTCAACGCGGGGCGCATGGTGAAGGTCGACCCGAGCCACGAGGACGCGATCGCGCAGGTGTCCTGCGGTTACGTCGCGCTCTCGCAGTGGGCGACGATCATCGATCCGGAGTCGGTGGAGTCCGGCGGCGGCCGTGAGGTGCCGGACGGGCACGTCGGCGAGATCTGGCTGCACGGCAACAACATGGGCATCGGCTACTGGGGTCGTCCCGACGAGACCGCGGCGACGTTCCACAACAAGGTCACCGAGCGCCTGCCGGAGGGCAGCCACGCCGAGGGCACCGAGCCGGACGCGAACTGGATGCGCACCGGCGACTACGGCGTGTACTTCGAGGGCGAGCTCTACATCACCGGACGCGTGAAGGATCTGGTGATCGTGGACGGACGCAACCACTACCCGCAGGACCTGGAGTTCTCCGCGCAGGAAGCCAGCAGCGCGCTGCGTCCCGGCTTCGTGGCGGCGTTCTCGGTGCCCGCCAACCAGCTCCCGGCCGAGGTGTTCGAGCAGGGCAGCCACTCCGGTCTGCAGTTCGACGCCGACGACGCGTCCGAGCAGCTGGTCATCGTGGGTGAGCGCGGTCCCGGTGCGGGCAAGGCCGATCCGCTGCCGATCGCCGACGCGGTGCGCGCGGCGATCTCCCAGCGCCACGGCGTGACCGTTCGTGACGTGCTGTTGGTGCCCGCGGGGTCGATCCCGCGCACATCCAGCGGCAAGATCGCCCGTCGCGCCTGCCGGGCGGCCTATCTGGAGGGAACGCTGCGGGGTGGTTACACCCAGCAGGCTTTCCCCGATGCACCGGAAGAGTAATTGCCAGGGGCGGCCTCGGACCGACCATCGACGCTCGGCGCCGAGCTTCCCACGCGCCGAGCGTCAATTCACGGTACGCCCGGTACGCAGACAGGTAGCTTGAGGAATTGATGGCTGACAACGAGGGCACGCCCACCCAGACGACCGACACCCCGGCCGTGGAGCAAGTCGCCGACGCGTCGGCCACGGCCGAGGCAACGAACGGCGGCGCGCAGACCGACATGTCGGTCGCCGAGCTGCGTGAATGGCTGCGGCGCTGGGTCGCCGAAGCGACCGGGCAACCGATCGAGCAGATCACCGTGGACCGGCCGATGGAGGAGTTCGGGCTCGCCTCGCGGGACGCCATCGCCCTCGGCGGGGACATCGAGGAACTGACCGGCGTGCTGCTGAACGCGACGATCGTGTACCAGCATCCGACCATCGCCGCGCTGGCCGAGCGGATCATCAACGGCGAGCCGGAGGCGCCGGAGGAAACCGAGGACGACTCGTTCTACACCGCGGGTTACCGCCCCGGCGAGGCGCACGACATCGCGATCGTCGGTTTGTCGACGCGGTTGCCCGGCGCGGGCGACACCCCCGAGTCGACGTGGGACTTCCTTATCGGCCGCGGTGACGCGATCCGGGAGCTGCCCGAGGGCAGGTGGGAGGAGTTCACGGGCGACCCGATGGCGGCCGAGGCGATCGCCAAGGGCAACACCCTCGGTGGTTATCTCGACCAGGACGTCGTCAAGGGCTTCGACGCGGAGTTCTTCGCGATGTCGCCCCTCGAGGTGGAGCGCGTCGATCCGCAGCAGCGCCTGATGATGGAGCTGACCTGGGAGGCGTTAGAGCACGCCAGGATTCCGGCCAGCCAGCTCAAAGGCGAGTCGGTCGGCGTCTTCATCGGCACCTCGACCAGCGACTTCATGCTGATCGCCGCGCTCGGTCTCGGCACGGACGACCCGTCCGCGCCCGCTTCGGCCGCCGCGTACGGTTTGACCGGCAGCTCGTCGTCGATCATCCCGAACCGCATCTCCTACTTCTACGATTTCCGCGGCCCCTCCGTCGCGATCGATACCGCGTGCTCGTCCACGCTGGTCGCCGTGCACCAGGCGGTGCGCGCGCTGCGCAGCGGTGACGCCGATCTGGCGCTGGCAGGCGGCGTGAACATGCTGCTGGCGCCGATGGCCACGCTCGGCTTCGACTCCGTCGGCGCGGTCGCGAAGGATGGCCGGATCAAGGCGTTCTCCTCGGATGCCGACGGCATGGTCCGCTCCGAGGGCGCGGGCCTGGTGGTGCTCAAGCGGCTCGCCGACGCCGAGCGCGACGGCGATCGCATCCTGGGTGTGGTCAAGGGCTCGGCGGTCAACTCTGATGGCCGCTCCAACGGCATCGTCGCCCCGAATCCCGACGCTCAGGCCGATGTGTTGCGTCGCGCCTACCGCGACGCGGGCCTACCGCCGTCCACCGTCGACTACATCGAGGCGCACGGCACCGGCACTGCGCTCGGCGACCCGATCGAGGCGGACGCGCTCGGCCGGGTGGTCGGCCGGGGGCGGGAGGCCGACAAGCCGGTGCTGCTCGGTTCGGCCAAGACCAATTTCGGCCACCTGGAGTCGGGCGCCGGTGCGGCGAGCCTGGCCAAGGTGATCATGTCGTTGCAGCACAACGTCATCCCGCCGAATATCAACTACGCCGGTCCGAGCCCGTACATACCGTTCGATCAGGCGAACCTGAAGGTCGTCGACGAGCCGACCGAGTTCCCCCGCTACAGCGGCAAGGCGACCATCGGCATCTCCGGCTTCGGATTCGGCGGCACCAACGCGCACATCGTCGTCCAGGAGTACGTGGCGGCCGAGAGCCAGGCCCCGTTCTCCGAGCTGGAGTCCCAGCTGGACGAGGACACCGTGGAGGAGACCACCGACGCGGCGGCGGAATCCGAAGCCGGTGACGTCGTGGCCGAGGTGGCGGAAGCCGTCGCGGAGTGGACCGCCGAGCGCACCGACCCGTTGCCGCAGATCCTGCCCGTGTCGGGCTATCTGCCGTCGCGCCGCCGCCGCGCCGCCGCCGAACTGGCCGACTGGCTGGAGTCCGAGGCGGGCGCGCAGACGCCGCTCGCCGATGTGGCGCGGTCGCTGGCCAAGCGCAGCCACTGGCGTTCGCGCGGCGTGGTGCTGGCCAAGACGCACGAAGAGGCGATCGCCGGACTGCGCGCCATCGCGGCGGGCAAGCCGGGGCCCGGCGTCTTCACCGCCGACGCGCCCGCGGCCATGGGTCCGATGTGGGTGCTGGCCGGTTTCGGCGCGCAGCACCGCAAGATGGGCAAGCAGCTGTACCTGGAGAACTCGATCTTCGCCAAGGCCGTCGACGAGGTCGACGAGCTGGTGCAGGACGAGGCCGGGTACTCGGTGCGCGAGCTGTTCCTCGACGACAGCCAGGACTACAACGTCGGCACCTCGCAGGTCGGCATCTTCACCATCCAGGTCGGCCTGGCCGCGCTGCTGCGCGCGCACGGCGCGGAACCCGAAGCGGTGGTCGGCCATTCCATGGGCGAGGTCGCGGGCGCGTACATCGCCGGTGGGCTCTCGCTGGAGGACGCGGTGCGCGTGATCTGCGCCCGTTCCCGCCTCATGGGCGAGGGCGAGCAGATGATCAGCGACGACGACGTGCGCAACATGGCGCTGGTCGAGTACAGCGCCGAGGATGTGGCGAACCTGCTGCCGGAGTACCCGGACGTCGAGGTCGCGGTGTACGCGGCGCCGACCAACACGGTGATCGGCGGTCCGCAGGACCAGGTCGCGGCGATCGTCGCGCGGGTGGAGGCGGCGGGCAAGTTCGCCCGGGTGCTGCAGACCCGCGGCGCGGGCCACACCTCGCAGATGGATCCGCTGCTCGGCGAGCTGGCCGCGGAGCTGGCCGGTATCGAGCCGACCAAGCTGAAGACCGGCCTGTACTCGACGGTGCACAAGGAAGAGTTCTTCCGCGCCGGTCACGACCCGATCCACGACGAGGACTACTGGGTCAAGAACATGCGCCACAGCGTGTACTTCACCAACGCGGTGAAGCTCGCGGTGGACGCAGGGCACACCACATTCCTGGAGCTGGCGCCGAATTCCGTCGCGCTGATGCAGGTGCTCGGCACCACCTTCGCCGCGGGCGTGCACGACGCGCAGCTCATCCCCACGCTCAAGCGCAAGGAGGACGAGTCCGCGGGTGTGATCGCCGCGCTCGCCCAGCTCTACGTGCACGGGCACAAGGTGGATCTGTTCTCGCTGGTCGGTCCCGGCGAGTACGCCGACGTTCCGCGCACCACGTTCGTGCGCAAGGAGTACTGGCCGAAGGTCCAGCTGTCCTCGGGCGGCAACGGCTGGCTTCCGGGTGCGCACGTCGCGCTGCCGGACGGCAGGCACGTCTGGGAAGTGCAGGCGTCCGCGGTGACCGATCTCGCCGGACTCGTGCGTGCCGCGGCGGCACAGGTGCTCAGCGACGTGTCGCTGGGCGCGTCGATCCCGCACGCGCCGATCCCGGCCGCAGGCACGCTCACCACCACGCTCACCCCGCATCCCGGTGGCGCCTCGGTGCAGGTGCACGCCAAGGAGGGCGGCGCCTTCCGCTTGGTGTTCGACGCCGTGGTGACCTCCGGCGCCGCGCTGCCGGAACCCGTTGTGGCCGAGGCGGCGGTCGCCGCGCAGCCGCAGAGCGACGCCGACCTCGAGGTGGTCGAGACCTTCGGCGACCGGTGGGATCCGAACGGCACGCAGAGCGTCGAGGAACGGCTCGCCCTGATCGTCGCGGAGTCCATGGGTTACGCGGTCGAGGATCTTCCGATGGAGATCCCGCTGATGGAACTCGGCTTGGACTCGCTGATGGCGATGCGCATCAAGAACCGCGTCGAGTACGAGTTCGACATCCCGCAGCTGCAGGTGCAGGCCGTGCGGGACGCGAGCCTGCACGAGGTCGGCAAGGTGCTGCGGTACGCGATCGAGCACCGCGACGAGGTGCAGGCGATGGCCGATCAGCAGGCCGCCGACAAGGCCGCAGGCGGTACGGGCGAGCTGGCCGTCGACGCCGATTTCATCGCCACGGCCCGTGCTGCGCTGGCCACCGGCGCCGACCCGGTCGCGGCGGTGACAGGCGCTGCGCCCACGTCGTCGGAAACCACTGCTTCCGAGTCCGATTCGGTTCCCGCGAGCGCGGAGGACGCCGCCGGAGGCGACGCGACTCCCACCCCGCAACCGGTTGCCGAGGCCGCGGCGGTCTTCGGCGCAGGCGCCAAGCCGTCGTCCGCCGACGAGGACGATGTCCCGCCGCGCGACGCCGCCGAGCGCCTGACCTTCGCCACCTGGGCGGTGGTCACCGGCAAATCGGCCGGAGGCATCTTCAACACGCTGCCGATCCTCGACGAGGACACCGCGGAGAAGCTGGCCGCGCGCCTCACCGAGCGGGTCAAGGCCGAGGTCACCGTGGACGACGTGCTCGACTGCGAGACCATCGAGCAGTTGGCCGACATCGTCCGCAACTTGCAGGACAGCGGCGCGGACGTGGACGGTTTCGTTCGTCCGCTGCGAGCGCGCGCGGAGGGCTCGAATGCCGTGCCGGTGTTCGTGTTCCATCCGTCCGGCGGGAACACGCTCGTATACGAACCTCTGCTGAAGCGGCTGCCCGCCGATACGCCGATGTACGGCATGGAACGGGTCGAAGGCTCCATCGAGGAACGAGCCCGCCAGTACCTGCCCGAGCTGCGCAAGATCCAGTGCGATGGTCCGTTCGTGTTGTACGGCTGGTCGCTGGGTGCGGTGCTGGCCATGCAGACCGCGCAATTGCTCCGCGCCGAGGGTGCGGACGTGCGTGTGGTCGGACTGATCGACCTCGCCATTCCGACGCAGGGCGAGGACAACAGCCCCGAGGAGCGGGTGCGCCGGATCGAGCGCTACCAGGCCTTCGCCAAGAAGACCTACGGCGTCGACGGTGAACTGGACCGCGAACAGCTGGAGACGCTGGCCGCGGCCTCCGACGAAGAGCAGTTCAAGATGATCAGCGACCTGATCAAGATCAGCGGCACGAAGATCCCCGGGGGCGTGCTCGAACATCAGCGCACCTCGTGGATCGAGAGCCGTGAGCTCGCCAAAACCCAACCGTCCCAGTACGACGGCAATGTGGTGCTGTACCTCGCCGATCGCTATCACGACGGGATGATCGAGCTGGAGCCGCGCTTCGCCGACCGGCTGCCCAATGGCGGCTGGAACGAATACATCCCGAATCTGGAGGTCGTCCACATCGCAGGCGACCACCTGCAGATCATCGACGAACCGCGGATCGGCAAGATCGGAGCCGACCTGACCGCGAAGCTCGCCGCGATCGAGGCGAAAGGGGCCAAGTGAGCACGACTGCCGAAAAACTCGCCGACCTGCGCAAGCGCCTGGAACTAGCGCAGGAGCCCGCGGGTGAAGCGGGGGTGGCCAAGCGGGCGAAGAAGGGCATCCCCAGCGCCCGCGACCGGATCAACATGCTGCTCGATCCGGGAACCTTCGTGGAAATCGGAGCGCTGGTCCGCAAACCGGGCGATTCCGCCGCGCTCTACGGCGACGGCGTGGTCACCGGGCACGGCCTGGTCGAAGGCAGGCCCGTGGCGGTGTTCTCGCACGACCAGACCGTCTACGGCGGCTCGGTCGGCGAGATGTTCGGCCGCAAGGTCGCCGGGATCCTGGAGTACGCCGCCAAGGTGGGCTGCCCGGTGGTCGGCATCAACGACTCCGGCGGCGCGCGCGTGCAGGAGGCGGTGACCTCGCTGGCCTGGTACGCCGAGCTGGGGCGGCGGCAGGAGCCGCTGTCCGGCCTGGTCCCGCAGATCTCGATGATCCTCGGCAAATGCGCCGGTGGCGCCGTCTACGCCCCGATCAACACCGACGTGGTGGTGGCGACCGAAGAGGCGTACATGTTCGTCACAGGGCCGAAGGTGATCCGGGAGGTCACCGGCGAGGACGTGAGCCTCGAAGAGCTCGGCGGCGCGCGCAGCCAGGCGGAATACGGCAACATCCACCACGTGGCCAAGGACGAGGCGGCCGCGTTCGAGTGGGTGCGCGACTATCTGAGCTACCTGCCGACCAGCTGCCAGGAACTGGCGCCGATCGTGAATCCCGGCTTGGAGCCGGAGATCACCGACACCGACCTGGAACTGAACTCGATCGTCCCGGACTCCGACAACGCCGGGTACGACATGCACGAGATCCTGCTGCGCATCTTCGACGACGGCGCCTTCCACGAGGTCGGCGCTTCGGCGGGACGCAACGTCATCACCGGCTTCGCCCGCGTCGACGGCCGCAGCGTCGGCGTGGTGGCCAACCAGCCGATGGTGTACGCGGGCGCGCTGGACGCCCGCGCCTCGGACAAGGCCGCGCATTTCGTGCGCCTGTGCGACGCGTTCGAGATCCCGCTGGTCTTCGTCGTGGACACGCCGGGGTTCCTGCCCGGTGTGGAGCAGGAGAAGATCGGCGTCATCAAGCGCGGCGGACGGTTCCTGTTCTCCTACGTGGAGGCGTCGGTGCCGAAGGTCACCGTGGTGATCCGCAAGTCCTACGGCGGCGGTTACGCCGTGATGGGGTCCAAGCAGCTGGGCGCCGACGTGAATCTGGCCTGGCCGACGGCGCGGATCGCGGTCATGGGCGCCGAGAGCGCGGTCAGCCTGATCGGAGCCAAGCAGATCGACGCCGCGCCCGAGGACCAGCGCGCGGCGATTCGCCAGCAGATGATCGACTTCTACAACGCCACCGTCGCGACGCCGTGGGTGGCCGCCGAGCGCGGATACATCGACGCGGTCATCGAGCCCGCGGCGACCAGGCTGGAGATCCGTCGTGCGCTACACCTGTTGCGGGACAAAGCTCTTGCCCGCAACCCGCGCAAGCATCACTTGCTGCCGCTGTAGCGACCGGAACACGATCGGGCCGCATCCCCTGGGGTGCGGCCCGATTCGCGTCTCGCCTCTCGAATGATCAGCTGACGGTGGCGGACTCGATGACGACATCGTCGACCGGCACGTCCTGATGCATGCCCGCCGATGACGTGGCGACGCCCGCGATCTTGTCGACCACGTCGGTGCCCTCGGTCACCTCGCCGAAGACGGCGTAGCCCCAGCCCGACGGGGTGGGAGCGGAGTGGTTGAGGAAATCGTTGTCGGAGACGTTGATGAAGAACTGCGCGGTGGCCGAGTGCGGGTCGTTGGTGCGCGCCATCGCGACGGTGTACTTGTTGTTCTTCAGGCCGTTGTTCGCTTCGTTCTGGATCGGGGCGTTGGTGCCCTTCTGGCGCAGCCCGGGCTCGAACCCGCCGCCCTGGATCATGAAGCCGGGGATGACGCGGTGGAAGATGGTGCCGTTGTAGTGGCCGGCGTTCACGTAGTCCACGAAATTGCGCACCGTGTTCGGCGCTTTCTGATCGTCCAGTTCGAGCACGATCGATCCGTAGTTCGTCGAGAGATTCACCTTGGTCATACGCCCCACCTTTCCATTGTGGTCGGCGCGGGTCAGCGGTACGGGGTCGATTCGGCCCTCCGGCGTGAATTTTCTCGCTGGTCGGCACAACATTCTGGCAGTCGGCTCCGAACATACTGAGAACGCGCCATTCCTCCCGGCGGCGCGACGCCCGTGCGGACAGACGGGCGGCTAGCATTGCCAATCGTGCCCGACGCCGCAACCGCTGTTCTGACGAAACCTCCCGCCGCCCCCGCGGTGACCCCGAACGATTTCCGCACCGCCCGGCTCATCGCGCTGGTGGCCGGAGTGCTCGGGGCCTTGTTCGCGCTCGCGACGCCGTTCTTGCCGGTCACGCAGACCACCGCGGTGCTGAACTGGCCGCAGGGCGGGACGCTCGGCAACGTGCAGGCGCCGCTGATGTCGCAGGTCCCGATCGACCTGAAGGCGACGATCCCGTGCGAGACGATCGCCCAGCTACCCGAGCGCGGCGGCATGCTGCTGGCCACCGCGCCGCCGCAGGGTGACCGGGCCGCGCTGGAGGCGCTGTTCGTGCGGGTCTCGGACACCTCGGTGGACGTGGTCGACCGCAACGCGGTGGTGGTGTCGGCCGACCGCAGCCGTATGGGCGAGTGCACGTCGCTGAGCATCACCTCCGACAGCGAACGCACCTACAGCGGGTTCAACGGGCTCACCAGGCAGGTGGAGCGGCCGGTCGAGGGTGGGGCGCCCGGGGCGACCGAGCTGGTCACCGTGCCGGTGGAGGGGCAGCTCAGCGGCGATCTGCGGCCCCAGGTGGTCGGCGTGTTCTCCGACCTGAAGGGCGCGGCGCCCAACGGGTTGTCGTTCGCCATGACGGTGGACACCCGCTTCTCCTCCAGCCCGACCGCGATCAAGCTGGTCGCGATGATCGCGGCGGTGCTGTGCACGCTGATCGCGCTGGCGGCGCTGGCCCGGCTCGACAGCAGTGACGGGCGCGGGCACCGCCGGTTCCTGCCGGCGAACTGGCTGAAGCCGACCTGGGCGGACGGCGCGGTGGTCGGCACGCTGCTGCTGTGGCACTTCGCGGGCGCGAACACCTCCGACGACGGCTACATCCTCAGCATGGTGCGGGTGGCGCCGCACGCGGGCTACATGGCCAACTACTTCCGCTGGTACGGCGTGCCGGAGGCGCCGTTCGGCTGGTACTACTACGTGATCCAGATCTTCTCGGAGATCTCCACCGCCAGTCCCTGGGTCCGGTTGCCCGCGCTGGCCTGCGCGATCCTGTGCTGGCTTGTGATCAGCCGCGAGGTGGTGCCTCGGCTGGGCCGCGGGGTGCGCACCAGCAAGGTGGCGCTGTGGACCGGCGGACTGGTGTTCCTGGCGTTCTGGCTGCCGTTCGACAACGGCCTGCGCTCCGAGCCGATCGTCGCGCTCGGCGCGCTGCTGACCTGGGTGTCGATCGAGCGGGCCATCGCGACCGGACGGCTGCTGCCCGCCGCGGTGTCCGTGCTGGTGGCGGCGTTCACGCTGGCGGCGGCGCCGACCGGCCTGATGTGTGTGGCCGCGCTGCTGGCCGGTATCCGTCCGATGGTGCGCATCGTGGTGCGCAAGCACCGGCAGTTCGCCGCGCTCGGCGCCGGGCGGTGGGGCTCGACGCTGCCGCTGCTCGCGCCGATCGCCGCGGCGGGCGTGCTCGTGCTGACGGCCGTCTACACCGACCAGACCTTCGCCGGCATCCAGGAAGCCAACCGGGTGCGCCAGGTGACCGGGCCGAACCTGGCCTGGTACGAGGACTACCTGCGCTACTACTACCTGTTCGTGGAGACCGTCGACGGGTCGCTGTCGCGCCGCTTCGCCTTCCTGGTGATGCTGCTGTGCCTGTTCACCACCATGCTGGTGCTGCTGCGGCGCAGGCAGGTGCCCGGCATCGCGAGCGGGCCGACCTGGCGGCTGATGGGCGTGGTCTTCGGGACGATCTTCTTCATGATGTTCAACCCGACCAAGTGGACCCACCACTTCGGCGCGTACGCGGGCATCGCGGGTTCGCTGGCCGCGGTCACCGCGGTCGCGGTGTCGGCGAGCGCGTTGCGGGCGCGGAAGAACCGGGCCATATTCCTGGCCGGGTTGCTGTTCGTGCTCGCGGTGGCGTTCTCCGGCATCAACGGTTACTGGTATGTGTCCAGCTTCGGCGTGCCGTGGTTCGACAAGCGGGTCTCCCTGCACGGCTACCAGTCCAACACCCTGATGCTCGTGCTGTTCGGCTTGGCGCTCGCGCTGGTCGGGTGGTACGCGCTGCGGGAGGACTACACCAAGCCGCAGCCGTCGGCCAAGACGGCGCGCGGCAGGCGGATCCGCCGGTTCGCCGCGATCCCGCTGACCGTGGTCGCCGCGCTGATGGTCGCGCTCGAGGTGCTCTCGCTGGTCAAGGGCGCGGTCTCGCAGTACCCGGCGTATTCGCTGGCCCGCTCGAACATCGACGCGCTCGGCGGCAGCACCTGCGGCCTGGCCAACGACGTGCTGGTGGAGCCGGACCCGAACGCGGGCAAGCTGGAGCCGATCATCGACCCGGCGCATCCGCCGACCGATCCGTCCGACCCGCTCGCCGGCGTCGACCCGGTCGGATTCGATCCCAACGGCGTGCCGAACGATCTGTCCGCCGACAGCGTGGAGGTGAAGCCGGGCACCGGTAACACCTCGACCCAGTCGGTCGGGGCCGCCTTCGCCGAGGGGCAGAGCGCGGGCACCGGCGGCGGTCAGGGCGCGCGCGGCGTGAACGGCTCCACCGTCGCCCTTCCGTTCGGTCTCGACCCGGCGACCACGCCGATCCTCGGCAGCTACCAGAACGGCATGCAGCAGCCGGCGAACGTCACGTCGAGCTGGTACCAGCTGCCCGCGCGTTCGGCGGACAAGCCGCTGGTGGTGATCTCGGCCGCGGGCCGCATCCTGTCCTTCGACGACACCGGCGCGATGAAGTACGGCCAGTCGCTGACCGTCGACTACGGCAAGCGGCAGCCGGACGGCAGCGTGCAGAAGCTCGGCACCTACCTGCCACGCGATATCGGCCCGTTCCCGTCCTGGCGCAACCTGCGGGTGCCGCTGGACGAGATCGCGCCCGACGCCGACGCGGTGCGCATCGTCGCCAACGACCCGATCCTGATCGGGGACCAGTGGCTGGCGTTCACGCCGCCGCGGATGCCGAAGCTGCAGACGCTCAACAGCCTGCTGGGCTCCCAGCAGCCGATCCTGCTGGACTGGGCGGTGGGCCTGCAATTCCCGTGCCAGCGTCCGTTCGATCACCGCAACGGCGTGGCCGAGGTGCCCGGCTACCGCATCCTGCCCGACCGCCCGCTGGCCATCAGCTCGACCAACACCTGGCAGGCCGAGGAGTTCGGCGGCGTGCTCGGCTTCACGCAGATGCTGGCCAAGTCGACCACCGTGCCCACCTACCTGAAGAACGACTGGGCGCGCGACTGGGGCTCACTGGAGCGCTACGACCAGTACGACCGCAACGCCGTCCCGGCGAAGCTGGACACCGGCACCGCCACCCGCTCGGGCTTGTGGTCCCCGGGCAGCATGCGGGTGTTCTGACCATTCGTTCGGAACCAGTCCGGCTATCGGGCCGTCGCGCAGGAACGCTGTGCGACGGCCCTTTTCATCACGGATCACCAGCCGTCAGGTTTGTCGGCAGAACTATACACACATAAGTGTGTATAGTTAAGGCATGGCTCGGCTCAATGTCTACGTGCCCGACGAACTAGCTGAACGCGCGCGTGAACGTGGACTGAACGTGTCCGCACTTACTCAGGCCGCGATTCTCGCCGAACTGGAGAAGACTGCCACCTCGGCTTGGCTGGCCGAGTTCGCTGATCGACCGGCGGTCTCCCACGAGGCCACCCTCGCCGCTTTGGATTCGTCTCGGGACGAGTTCGGCAGGTGACCTCTTCCGAACAGATCGTGCTGGATGCCAGCGCGATGGTGGACATTCTCGTGTGCAACGATCGCACGGCCGCCGTGATCGAGCGAATCACGCCAACCGTCATGCACGTCCCGGCGCACTTCGACGCTGAAGTGCTGTCCGCGCTGGGACGGCTGAACCGGGCCGGCGATTTGACCGACACCGACGTCGAGACTGCGCTGAGCCGTCTCGCAGGCGCGCCATTGACTCGCCATCCATTGATGAATCTGACCAAAGGCGCTTGGGCTCGCCGCGCGGCCATCAGGCTGACTGATGCCCTGTATGTCGAACTCGCCGAACAGCTGGACTTGCCGCTGATCACCACGGACGGGCGTTTGGCTCGAGCAGCCTCACGCGCTGAGGACATCCGCGGTATGGCTGAGCGTCGCGAATAGCGGGTGACGTGCCGATACCCGCCGATGTGGCGTTCAGCGAGCCGGCGGCGGGCTAGGTGTCCAGACGCAGGGCCGCCGCGCAGGTTGATCCTGCGCGGCGGCCCTGCCGAGTATTCGCCGGTGCGATGCCGGGCGCTCAGACCTTCAGCCGAAGACCGAGCTCGCGCCGGAGCACCTCTTGCGAAGGGAGGCGGCCGAGCACGCGCAGCACCGCTGGTCGCAGCTCCCGTTGTTCCTCTTCGCTGAGCAGTCCGACAAGATCGCGCAGATCCATTTCATCGAATGCCGTTGTCATGGCAATCAGATTAAGGCCACCGGCCCGATTCGTCCTGCGATGCGTAGCCACAGGTGGGAGCACATTTTCAGACCGGACAACCGGTTTACTGGGAGCTGCTGTCATAGCGCGCCCGCGCGGCGATGACGTCGTCCATGCGGGTCTCGGCCCAGGCTTTCACCGCGCTCATGACCGGCTGGAGGCTGTGCCCCAGCGGGGTGAGCTCGTAGTCGACGCGGACCGGAACTTCCGCGGTGATCCGTCGCTCCACCAGCCCGTCGCGTTCCAGTCCGCGCAGCGTCTGGGTGAGCATCTTGGGGCTCACACCCGCGATGATCCGGTTCAGTTCGCCGTAGCGTAACGGCCCGTCGGCGAGCGCGGCCAGGACCAGGCTCACCCATTTGTCGCTGATCCGGTCCAGCAGTTGGCGGGTGGGGCACTCGGCGATATACGCGTCGTACCGCTGTTTGGCCAGTTCACGGCGTTGCGTCGCGGTCTTCGTCGCCATCGGGAGCACCTCGCTGCCTCTAACGCACTCTCAGGTAACTACTACCCATCAGATAGTAACCAGCTTTAGGTTGGTCGGCAGCAGAGAGGAAGGAACGTCATGCGTGCAGTGGTGGTCCGCCGGCCGGGACCGGAAGCCGTGGTGGAGATCGTGGAAGTGCCGACGCCGCAACCGGGTCCGGGCTCGGTTCGCATCGCGGTCGCGGCGGCGACGGTGAACCCCGTGGATCTGATGGTGCGGGCGGGCGTGGGCGGCACGCCTTTCGCCGCGCCACGCGACCAATGGGGCGTCGGCTGGGACGTCGCGGGCACGGTCGACGCGATCGGCGAGGGAGTGACGGAGTTCGCGGTGGGGCAGGCGGTGATCGGTATCAGCGACCGGCTCGACGTCTCCCTCGGCGCGCAGGCCGACTACGTGGTGCTGGAGGCCGGAAATGTCGCGCCCGCCCCGCTTTCCGTGTCGCCGGTGCAAGCGGCCACCATCCCGCTCAACGGTCTCACCGCGCTCCAAGCCCTCGACGCGCTGGATCTCGCGTCCACCGACACACTGCTGGTGACCGGCGCCGCGGGCGCGGTCGGCGGCTTCGCCGTCGAACTCGCGGCGGCGCGCGGGGTCCGGGTGATCGCGTCGGCGTCACCCGCCGACGAGGACGCGGTGCGCGCCATGGGCGCCACCGATTTCGTTCCGCGCCAAGCGTCCCTGCCGGATGCCGTGCGCGCCATCGTCCCCGGCGGCGTCGACGCCGCCCTGGACGCGGCCGCCCTCGGCCCCGCGACACTCGCCGCGGTACGCGGCGGCGGACGATTCGCATCCGTCAGCGTCCCCAACACCCCGATCCCCTTGCGCGGCACCACCGTGCACACGGTCCTGGTCCGCGCCGACCGCCCCCGACTCGACCACCTCGTATCCCAAGTCGACGCAGGCAACCTAACCCTCCGCGTCGCGGAAACCCACCCCCTCACCGCCGCCTCCGAAGCCCAGAAACGCCTCGCCCTCGGCGGCCTCCGCGGCCGCCTCGTCCTCACCCCCTGACACCCCGCCGCGAGTGGCACATGGCTGTGGCGAATCCACCCGAGAAGCGCTCTCCACCATGTGCCACTCGCGGTCAGCGGATGCGGATGGGGTCGTCGGTGGAGAGGCCGGTGCGGGTTTGGGTTGTGACGTGGATGGGGGCGGGGGCGGCGTTGGGGGCGTAGGGGGTGAAGCGTTCGAGGGAGCCCCAGTCGCGGGTCCAGTCGCGGTCGAGGTAGGTGGGGACGGTTTGGGACTTCAGCAGTAGGCCGGTCCAGCCGAGTGGGCCGCCGCCGATGTCGTCCTGCCAGGCGTTGGAGGCGTCGGAGCCGACCCGGTCGGGCAGGATGCGCCACTGCGGGATCTCACCGACGCCGTCCTTGTGGTCGAACGGCCGCTGGCACGGGAAGGCCAGACCGACATGCCAGTCCAGCAGTACCGGAGCCTGCGATCCGACCACGGAGTTCAGCGTGGCCAGCTTGGGCAGCCGGGGCGGGGTGACGGCCAGCCACTGCTTGGGGGTGATGTCGTTGTCGATCGCCACCAGCCGCACGGCGTTCACTTCGGCGGGCAGCCGGTCCAACGGCACCCGCAGGTTGCGCCAGGACGGCGCGGGGCCGATGTCGAGCGGATCGATCGAGCCGAGCGTGCGCACCTCGCCGTCCGCGCCGCGGACGCCGTACTCCAGGTGCAGTTCCTGCCCGTAGGTGAGCACACCGTCGGCGTCCACCGAGCGGATGCGGCCCGCCGCGGTGATCGCCAGCACCTGGTAGGCGGGGTCGGCGCGCATGCTGTCGGTCAGGTCGAGGCGATACCACTGGGTGGTCAGCTTCGCCTGCTGCTGCTCGCCCTCCTGGTAGCTGCCGAGCACCGGGGTCTTCGCCGGGTCGAGGCCGAACGGCAGCGCGACGGTGCTGCCGTTGAGGCCCGCCTGCTCGGTGGTGCCGCCTCCGGTGCCCGCGCCGGTGGTGTTGGTGGTCTTGTTCTCCGAGTCCTTCTCCACCGAGTTCGCGCCGCCGGTGACCGTTTCCTCGGCGTCGGCGGTGAGGTCGCGCGCCACCCCGTTCGGGGTGAATCCCTTGTTCTGCGCCGACAATCCGTCCGCGGGCGATCCGGTGAAGGGTCGCAGCAGCGAATCGGCGGTGTCGGTCTCGACGAGCACCTCGTTCGCCAGTGCGCACGAATCCCCGCCGACCGATTCCACGTTCGACTTGGTGATCGAGTAGGCCGGGTACTGTGTGGCCGCGGCCTTGGCGAGCGAGGCGACCTCGAAGATGACCAGCAGCGCGGCGGCCACGGTCAGCGGCGCCGAGGCCCATCGGTCGAATCGCCGTGGGCCGCCGCCGGTCTCGCGCCGGTACGGCTCGCGGTAGTGCTGCCAGATGGCGACCAGCAGCGCGAGGCCACTGAGGCCGAGGAACAACGTGGACAGCCCCTTGCCCGCGATCAACGGAGCCTTGTCCCACCACGGGACACCGTAGCTGGACACGTACCACCACCCGTTCGGACCGGTGAAGGTCACGGCGAGCAGGAACAGCACGGCCGCGGCGAACAGCGCGCGGTTGCGCGGCGAGCGAATCCCTGTGGTGCCCACCGCGACCGCGGCGAGGGCGGCCAGCGATCCGGCCAGTCCGGCGTAGACGCCGAAGTGGTGGGTCCACTTGGTGGGGGTGAACATCATCAGGAACAGCGACGCGAACACGATGCCGAGGATGCGCACCGAGGGGCCGCGCGAGGTGCCGGGTATCCGGCCCTTGCGCAGCACTTGCAGCACGCACACGAGCAGGCACAACAGCATCACCAGCACGCCGAACCGCCGCGCCAGCGAACCGTCCGGCGAGAGCATGAGCAGCGAGTCCCAGCGGGTGCGCTCGTCGAACCAGGCGACGTTCGGCCCCACGATCGTGCGCACCCGGGTCGCTTCCAGCACCGTCGCCAAGGTCTGGTCGGCGAAGATCACCACCAGCACCAGCGTGCCCGCGGCGAGGCCGGGGGCGATCAGCGCGGCGAACCGGAACACCGCGCCCGCCCGGGACGACTCCCGCGCCCGCGCGGGGGCGTTCACGGCGGCCGCGGCTGCGGCGGAACCGGCGGCGGCCGCGTCGGCGTCGGGCCCGGTGCGGACCGGGACGGCGCCGCGCGCCCGCTTGATGATGATCAGCAGCACCGGCCGTGAGCCTGCGATCAACGCCGCGATGCAGATCAGGCCGGTGGGGCCGGCCGCCAGTGAGAACGCGGCGATCAGCACGGCCGCCGCGGCGGGCAGCAGCCGTCCGGTCGCGATGGCGCGTTCGATCGAGCACCAGGTGAGCAGCGCGCCCGCCGCGATCAGCGGTTCCGGACGCAGGCCGTTGTCGTAGGGCAGCCAGAACGCGAGGAACACCAGCCCCGCCGTCCACAGCGCCACCTTGTTGCGCCGCACCCGCGCGCCGAGGCGCGGCAGCACCTCCCGGCTGATCACCAGCCAGCAGACCACGCCGGCCAGCAACGTGGGCAGTCGCATCCACAGGCTGGCGTCGGAGATCCGCGACATCCAGGCCAGCACCTCGTAGGACCAGCCGAAGGGGGCCTCGGGCACCGCGAACCAGCGGTAGTAGTTCGCCATGTAGCCCGCGTGCCCGGAGACGCGCGCCATGTTCAGGATGTAGCCGTCGTCGGAGGTGTTCGCCCCGATGACGTGCCACAGCGCGAGCGTGCCGAGCACGACGCCGTCCGCAGGGGTGACCCGCCACCAGTGCGCGGGCAGGAAACGGCGCGGCTTGCGTCCGTCGGCGGTGTCCAGCAGATGCAGTGCGACGAGTGCGATCAGCGTGAACACGGCGGCGGCGATCATGGCGGCCAGCTTCAGCGGCGTCGGCGTGGAGGAGAAACGCGAGTCGATGTCCGCGTGCACCTGCGCCCCGGCGAGCCGATCGGCCGTCAGATCGGTGAACACGCCAACCAGCTGCGGCCGGATGTCCCGTCCGACCGTGGACCGGAACGGTGTGCCGTCCTGCCGGGTCACGCCGGTGAGTTCGGCGGTGGTCGCGGCGGCGGTCGATTCGATGTCGATCGCGGTGCAGGAACCGACCTCGGCCAGCGGGGCCGACAGCAGCGGGATGTCGCGCAGCACCACCGAGAGGACGCCGTCGGCGACCGATACCACCAGGCCCTTGCTCGCCGCCTGGCCGGAGGCCACCGGGACGGTGGACAGCAGCGTGCCGCCCGATCCCAGCTCTCCCGACAGCGCGCAGGGCAGCGTCGCGTGCAGCCGCAGCGGCTCGTAGGACACCAGCGGCGCCGCCACGCTCGCGGCGCCGGACTCGGGCCAGTCCAGGCTCGCCCGGTCCTGCCGCACCGGCAGCAGCGGGGTCAGCAAGGCCAGCAGGAATCCGAGAAGCCCGGAGAGCAGGGCGATCAAGCGGATACGGGTGAACGCTCGAGTAGATCGATCCGGTCGCACGGGGGTTGATGCTAGCTACCGCCCGGTGTGACGCCGACTGCCCCCGACGAGCGCAGCGTATGAACGTCCCACAGCCAGACGTCCTCCACCCGCGTCGGCGTGAATCCGAGCAGCTGGGTCACGGTTTCCCGCAAAACATCCCCGTTCTTCGCCGCGGGCAGCACCAGGGCGTCGGCTTGCCAGAACCGCAGATCCTCCAGCGCCCGGGCGCGCACGCCCGCGTCGATCGGCGGTACCACCCCGGTGTCCTGGGCTTGGACCAGCAGCGCGGTGGTCGGGCGGGCCTCCGGGCCGTAGATCCCCTTCTTGGTCGCGCCGGTCGGGCCGACGAAATAGCCACCCGCCAAGGGGAAGGTGAAACCGGCGTCGGCCTGCCAGCGCAGCGCTCGCGCGTCGGGCGGACGCGGTGGGGGCACCATGACCACCGAGCCGTCGCCGACGTAGCGGCGGACGGCGCCGTCGGCGAAGAAATCCGGTGTGGGGGGTCGCTCGACCACCGGCAGGATGGTCGGAATCAGCGGCAGCAGCGCGCAGGTCACCGCGGTGAACCAGCCCAGCGGCTTCCAGTCCGCCGCCGATCGCGTCCAGGTGCCCACCGCGCGGTCGGTGCCCAGCGCGAGCACCACCGCGATGGCCGGGACAGCGGCCATGCTCAGCCTGCTCTCCAGCACCGTGTTCAACAGCGGGACATGTTCGGCCCAGCGCCACGGCAGCTGCACGCCGGTCGGCCGTCTACCGATGGTCGCGACGGCACCCAGCGAGAGCAGACCGAACACCGCGATCACCACGCCCGCGGCCCGCACCACGCGGTCGCGCCACAGCAGTCCCACCGTGAACACGACCAGAAGCAGCAGCGGCCAGCCGAAGTACGCGTTCTGCTCGGTCGGGTTGATCGCCACGTTCGCGCCGGGAGCGAACACGCCGCCCAGCGATTCGGACGGAAACTGCACCAGCGCCGCGAGATCGTTGCCCATCGGGCCGTGGTCGATCGAGCGATAGCTCTGCGGGCCGAAGAACTGCCACCACAGCGGAATCTCGGCCAGCGCCAGCGTGACCACCGCGGCCAGCACGAGGGTGGGAGCGATCGTGCGCGTCACGCGCAGCCCGGTGCGCGGAGTATGCAGGTAGTAGACGATCGCGAACAGGCCGAACGCGAGGGCGAAGATCAACAGCGGTTCCTCGCCGAGAGCGATCTGCGTCGCGACCAGAAGACCGAGCACGACGGCGTCCCGAACCCGTCCGCGCGGCCGTGCCGGTTCCGCCGTGGCCGCCCGCCGCGCCATCCGGATCAGCCTGCCCGCGATGATCGGAAGCAACAACAGCACCACGAAGTTCGGATGCGCGTTGGCGTGCGAGATCATCGCGGGCGCGAAACCGCAGAACAGCCCGCCGATCACCGCCGCGGTCCTGGACCGGACCAGTTCGCGGGCGAACAAGCGATACCAGGCGAACGCCGTCCCGGCCAGGCCGAGGGTGAGCACGAGCACGAACGTGACGGTCGGCCCGAAGAGCAAGGTGACCGGCGTCAGCGGCACGCCGACGCCGAACATGGCCGTGTTGGCCATCATGTTCACACCGGCCGGGAAATTCTGCAGATCGGTGCCGAGCGGGTTGTGCGCAGTGGCCACCGAGTGCGCGGTGACCGCGAAGAACCACTCCCACATCGTCTGGTCCTGACCGCTCTTGATCAGGTACCCGCTGGCGGTATTACGCCATTGGCCCGAGAGCACGGTCGCGGCCAGCGCCAGGTAACCGGCGCCGACAGCGAAGTCCGCGACCCGCGTCGCGGTCGGCCGCCGGGTACGCGCCGGACGGGTGAGCACTCCGGCCGCTGTCGCCCGCTTCGCCGCGACCGCGACCGTCGCCGATTCCGCCGGTAGGCCGGTCTCGGCGTCCTGTGCCTGTGTCACCCGGGCATCACTCCTCGACAGCGCCCTCCGTAGCAACCACGCTGTGCGTGGACCGACAAACGAAAGGGGTAACCACTGCGCGCGAGTTCAACCGCGGCGATTTCAGCGGTGGACGGTGACCAGCGTGAACGGTCCGATATCCGTGCTGGTGAAGCGCGGGTCGGCGAACAGCTCCTTGGGGAAGCTCACCGAGTAACGCGCCACGTTCGGGTCGTTCGGGTAGACGTCCTTGGCCAGCCGCAACGTGTAGGAGTCGCCGCTGCGCCGGAACAGGAACGCGTCGGGCGCTCGCCACGGGCTCGCGGCCAGCGCGTCGAGCAATTCCTGCGGCGTCTTCAGCTGGCTCCAGCGCTCGATGGTCGCCGCCCGGCCCGCGAAGTCCGCGAGCGGGTTGGCGTAATGCGAGGTGAGCGCCTGGAAGCCCAAGTAGGGATAGAAAGAAAGGAAGCTGGTGTCGGCGGTGAGTACCACGGTGTCCGCGCGCGGGCGTCCGGTCTGCGCGGTGAGCGCCCGATCCACCTCGGCATACCGCGACACGGCCGAGGGGTCGCGCTGGTCGGCGCGCTTCCCGTCGCCGTCGGTGTCCGTGTACGCGGTGGTGATCTCCGGCGTCAGCACGTGCGGAATGTCCTGCGCGAACGCCAGCGCGCCGATCGTCGCTACCGCGATCGCCACCAGCCGGAACCGCGCGGGCTCGTTCAACGCCTGGTAGATCGCCCGCGCGCCCTCCACGAACCCGAACGCGCCCGCGACCGACAGCAGCACCAGCAGCACCGGCTCCAGGCGGAACGACAGCAACGTGGTGCCCGCGGCGGTCGCGGCCATCGACAGCAGCGTCCACAGGTAGATCGCCGCCACCCCGATGCCGAGCGCCTGCGCCCTGCGCGACGACGCGCCGCGCAGCACCAGCCAGATCGTGCCGAGCAGGCACAGCGCCCCGAGCAGGGAGAACTGGAACATCGGCAGGGGCAGTTCCGCGCCCGCTTCCGGCAGGTAGTGCTGGGCGGTCCCGGAACTCGCCGTCGCGCCGCGCAGCGCCTTCGCCAAGTACGGCGCCCACACCAGCAGCGCGACCAGTCCCGCGAGCACCGCGATCACCACGAGCCGCACCAACGGCGGCAGGGCCGCGCGCCAGACGGGAAGGGTCGAGTCCGTCGCGGGGCGGGCACGGCGCGGACGGTCGGCGGCGCGCTGTGCCCGCACCGCGAGGAAGGCCGCCACCAGCCCCATCAGCGCCACCGCGAAGGCAGCCACGAGGAAGTAGAGGGTGTAGAAGGTGGCCGCCCAGCCGAGGAACAGCCCGGTGCCGACGACCGCGCCCCAACCGCCGGCCGTGCGCTCGGCGTCCTCCGACGAGCGCACCGCCGGCCGGTGCAGCGCCCCCCACGCGAGCACCAGCGCGGGCGGCAGCAGCAGCACGATGACAGCGCTGTAGGCCTCGGGTGCGGCGTAGGCCAGGGTGACCGCCGTGCTCGCCGCCGCGACGCCCACCGCCCAGTCCGCGCGGATCAGCTTCGACCACAACACCAGCGCGACCACGGCGGCCACGGCGAGGAAGGTGATCGCGTACGGCTTGAACACTTCCCAGCCGTCCATCCCGAGCAGATTCGCCACCCGCCCGCCGATCCAGAACCAGCCCGCGGGGTAGAACGACGGCAGATCCGCGTACGTCATGTCGCGCAGCGCGGCGGAATCGGTGAGCCGGGTGAGGAACTCGGTGCGGAACTCCTGATCCACCGAGACGCCGAACAGATACAGCTTCGTCGCCGCAAGCGGCATGCCGAGCGTGAATGTGACGAACGTCGAAAGTCCGGCCCAGGAAAGCACTTTCGCGATCGAAGGCCACTTGCGCAGCCGCAGCAGCGCGATCGCGACCGCGAGCACGACCGCCGCGCCGACCTGTCCGACCGTGGTCAGCGCCCGAGTCACGTTCGACGAGTTGAAGGCGGGCCACTGCACCAGCGAGAAAGCGACCAGCCCGACGACGGCCACCACGGCGGCGACCACCGCCGCGAGCGCGGCCTCGCCGACGCCGGAGGCGATCTGCCGCGCCACGAGCGACCCGCGCCCCGGCGCCGGAGCCGGATCGACCGGACGCGGCGGCGCTTCGTCCGCGGCGGTCACCGTGCTCAACGGACCGCTCCGCGCTCGTCGCACTGGATTACTCGCATGGCGCCTCCCGGTTCACAGGGTCACTCCGTCAGACGATAGGTGCCCGCGCGATCACCGATCACGCGGGCACTTCGTCCGAAGGTCGCCGATCAGATCGGCAGTCTGCGGAAGATCGAGCGCGGGATGTGCCGCAGCACCATCATCACGTAGCGGAAGGTTCCCGGCGCCCAGACCAGTTCCTTCCCCCGCTGCGACGCCGCGACCGCCAGCGCCGCCACGTCTTCCTTGTCGACGGTGAGCGGAGCCTCCTTGACGTGCGCGGAGAACTTGGTGCGCACCATGCCGGGCCGGATCACCAGCACGCGCGGGCCGTGCGGCCGCAGCGCTTCGCCGAGGCCGAGGTAGAAGCCGTCCAGCCCGGCCTTGGTCGATCCGTACACGAAGTTCGAGCGGCGCACCCGCTCACCGGCGACGGAGGACATGGCGATGATCCGCCCGAAGCCCTGCGCCTTCATCTTCTCGCCGACCAGCACGCCGACGGAGACCGCGGCGGTGTAGTTGATCTGCGCGACCCGCACGGCCTTGGCCTGGTTCTGCCACAGCTCTTCGGGATCGCCGTCGAGGGCGAAGGCGACGATCGCGACGTCCACATCGCCTGCGTCCCACGCCGCGTCGATCACCTTGGCGTGGCTTTCGGTGTCGAGCGCGTCGAAGTCGATGACGTCGACCTGGCTCGCGCCGGCGGCCTTCATCTGGGAGACCGCGCCCTCCCGCAGCGGATCACCGGGCAGCGCCGCGAGGGTGATGCGCGCGGGCCCCTTCTTCAGGTACTCCGCGCAGATTGCCAAGCCGATCTCCGAGGTGCCACCCAGCAGCAGAATCGACTGCGGGTTGCCAACGGCATTGATCACTGCAGCTCCAGCCTTCTCGCCATATCGGACATGAAAACGCCTGTGGGATCGACGCTACGGCGGATTTTGATCCACTCGTCGATCCGGGGATACATCTTGTGGAAGGTCTCGGCGGTGGTCCGCGAGTCCTTCGCGGTGTACAGCCGCCCGCCGAATTCCAGCACCCGCCGGTCCAGCTCGCCGACCAGCTCGTTGAGACCGGGCTTGATCGGGAAGTCGACGCAGATGTTCCAGCCCGGCATCGGGAAGCTCAGCGGCGCCTGGTTGCCGGGGCCGAACAGCTTGAACACGTTCAGCGCCGAGTAGTGCCCGGACGCCTGGATGTCGATGATGATCCGCTTGAACTCCTCGACCGCCTCGGTCGGCACCACGAACTGGTACTGGAGGAAGCCGTTGGAGCCGTAGCCGCGGTTCCACTCCGCGATCATGTCCAGCGGGTGATAGAACTGCGTCAGGTTCTGCACCTTGCCGGTGTAGTTGCCGCCCATCCGGTAGTAGGCCTCGCCGATGGACATCAGCGTCAGCTTGTTCATCGTCCAGTTCGGGAAGATGTCCGGGACGGTCATCAGCTGCGGCGCGTCGAACTTCAGCGGCTTGCTGCGCAGCCGCTTGGGCAGCTCGTCGACCTTCGCCAGCCTGCCCCGGGTGATGGTGGCCCTGCCCAGCTTGGGCAGCGGGCTGATCACGTCGAACCAGGCGCTCGAGTAGGTGTAGTTCGCCTCGCTGCCGTCGCTGTGCGCGGCGATGGTCTCGTCGAGGGTCGTGGTCTTCACGCCGTCGTTGAGGAAGTAGGCCGTCTCCGTCGGCACCATCTCGATGGTCGCGCGCAGAATGATGCCGGTGAGCCCGTTGCCGCCGACGGTCGCCCAGAACAGCTTGGCGTTGCGCTTCGGCGTGATGTGCTGCACCTGCCCGTCGGCGGTGAGCAGATCGATCGAGCGCACGTGGTTGCCGAAGCTGCCCTCGCTGTGATGGTTCTTGCCGTGGATGTCGGAGGCGATCGCGCCGCCGATGGTGACCTGGCGGGTGCCGGGCAGCACCGGGACCCAGAGGCCGAACGGCAGCGCGGCCTTCATGAGCTGATCCAGGCTGACGCCGCCGTCCACGTCCACGATGCGGGTGTCGCGATCGATCCGGTGGATGTTGTGCAGCGCGGTCATGTCGACGACCAAGCCGCCCGCGTTCTGCGCGTGATCGCCGTAGGAGCGGCCGAGGCCGCGGGCGATCACGCCGCGCCGCAGGTGGGCGGGCTTGCTGTCGTTGTCCTCGGCGACCATGGCGACTGCCTTGGCGATCAGTTCGGGATCGCTGGTCGAGAGCACTTCGGAGGAGGTGGGTGCGGTGCGACCCCACCCGGTCAACGTACGGGTGCGCGTCGGAAGCGTGAACGCGGTGCCCGCGGCCGGGCCGTCGTTCGCGACGCCGGCGCCTTCGTCGTTCCCGGTTGTCTTGGTGGCGGTCGGAGCTTTCGTGGACATCGGCATAGAGGCTACAGGTATGACGCCAGATGGGAGCGGGGTCGCTCTACCCATGGGTAGTGACGTACGTGTCGGTTCAGCACCGGATCCCGGTGATGCCGCGTTCGACGCTACGCTCGTCGGCGTGCAAGCCGAACCACACCTGCCGCTTCCGGCCGAGTTGCCCCTGGTCGACGAGCCGGGCGGCACCGAGGTCGACCTCAAGACGCAGATCATCCGGTTCACCCTCACCGGCGGGTTCTCGGCCGTCGTCGACTACGGGCTCTACAGCCTGCTGCTCAACCTGGTCGGCCTGCCGGTCGGGGTCGCCAAGTCGATCGGCTTCGTGGCGGGCACCACAACGGCCTACCTGATCAATCGCCGCTGGACCTTCCAGGCCCCGCCGAGCCGCGCCCGCTTCCTCGCGGTGGTGGCGCTGTACGCGGTGACCTTCGCGGTGCAGGTCGGCATCAACAACCTGCTGTACTTCGCCCTGGCCGACGAGTGGTGGCGTCAGCCGCTGGCCTTCATCGTCGCCCAGGGCACCGCGACCGTCATCAACTTCATCGTCCAGCGCTTGGTGATCTTCAAGCTCCGCTGAGCGGTGCCGGGCTAATCACTTGTCGCGGCGTGCTCGGCCAGGAAGTTCCCGACCAGACGATTGACCTCGTCGGGGACCTCGGCGGCCGCGAGGTGTGCGGCCCCGTCGATGACCACGAGTTCAGAGCCCGGAACGGCTTCCGCCATGGCCCGGAGCTCGGGCACGGGGAAGGTGCGGTCCTCGCGACCCCCGACGATCAGCGTGGGACAGGTGATCGAGGCGAAGAGGTCTCGTTGGTCCGGCCGATCGATCACCACGGATCGCACGGCGTGCACGATCGACTCCGGATCATTGCCCCGGGCGATGTCGACGACCTGCCGGACGACCTGCGGGCGGGTGCTTTCGGTGGTCGGTCCGAGAAAAGCCCGCACCACCGATTTGGTGAGTGGCGGGCGAATCCCGCCCAGCATCCGGATCACCATCAGCAGCGTCCGGTACTGCAATTGCTGGGCGAGCGGAGCCGAGGATGCCGTGCCATTCATCAGCACGGCGGATTCGACGCGATCGGGGAATTCGGCCGCGAGGGTGCCGCCGATCATGGCGCCCCACGAGTTCCCGAGGAAATGCGTTCGCCGCAGCCCGAGGTGATCGAGGATGTCGACCACGCAGCCCGCGCACTCCTGGAAAGTGAAGCGCCGCTCGAGGCGGCTCGACCTGCCGTGACCGGGCGGGTCCACCGCGATGGTCAGGTAGTTCCCCGCGAAGTGGTCGACCTGGGCGTCCCAGAGCGCGGCGTCCAGCAGGAGGCTCGGCCACATCACGATCGGATCGCCGCTTCCGGCAGTGACGACATGCAGCAGCCCGAGCCGGGTCTGTACGTGGGTATGCGTCCGCTTCATCACTGTGCTTCCTCGCGAGTGGGCCCGCGCCGCACGAGCCTCGACCATGGCTGAGCAACACACCGGCGCGACGGGCTGTGATCGGTACGATCGGGATCACGTTAGGACGCGGACCGATGCGCGCTCGACCTGATACGCGCACGGGTCTGACGGAAACGCGCACGCCGATCGGGAGGTTGCCGGTGTCGATCGCCGAGCCGTACCTGGTGGAACGGGTCGATACCGCCGCCGTCGCGGCCCGCGAATCGGCCGACTTCTGGGCCGAGCATGTTTGTCGTAACCAGGGCACGTTGGAATGCCGTTTCGACAGCCGGTCACCGTTCGCCGGAGCCACGGCCGTACAGCGATACGCGGGCTATCAGCTGATCGACTTCTGGTCGGACCGCGTCGTCTACGCCAGGACGCGCGCCGACATCCGGCACGACGGCGACGACAGCCTGCGGGTGATGATCCCGGTATCCGGCGCGTTGCGCATCCGGCAGGACGACACCACCGCCGAAGTGCTGCCGGGGCACGGCGCGGTGGTCACCAAGACGCGTCCCGTGGATTTCGGCCAACCCGCCGCTGCGCGCGGATGGGTGATGAACGTCCCCGCGGGCGCCCTGCCGCTCCAACTCGGCGAGGGACCCGCGCTGATCGACCTGCGGGAGGGACTCGGCTCGGTCCTCGTCGGCATGATCACCGAACTCGGCAAGCAGCGTGATGCCGTCGACGGACCCGAATTCGCCTCCGCGTGCGACACGATCGTCGATCTGCTCCGTCTCCGCATGCGCCGCCACGCCGCGCCGCCGACGGTGCTGGCGACGGTGGACGCCGCCGTCCGCGCCCACGTCCTCCGGCACGCCGACGATCCCGACCTGACCCCCACCGAGATCGCCCGCACCCTCGGCTGGTCCCTGCGCCAAGTCCAGTTGGCCTTGCACCACACCGGTACCACGCCAAGCGAACTGATCCGCGGCGCCCGCCTCGACCGCGCCCACCGCCGCCTCCGCGAATCCCCCTCCCGAACCATCGCCGAAATCGCCTACGCCAGCGGCTTCCGCTCCCTCAGCACCTTCGGCTCCGCCTTCAAAGCGCGATTCGGCGTGACCCCGCAAGACGTCCGACCACGCTGACGTCCGAACATCGAGATCTTTCGAACTGGCAACCGACTGGTTCATCGCAACGATCTCGTCAGCCGAGGCGGGTGGAGCGCGACGCCTCGATTGACAGTCGTTTTCAGCCGCCCTAGCATCCCAGCCCGGGAGTACCAGGAGGGGAGTAATCACTGTGCCGCACGCGATGAGTACACGATCGTCTATTACAAGACTGTGCAGGGCAACAGCTCTGGCGTTCTCCGACCGCCGGTCGTGGCTGGGTCCGCATTCGTGGACCGGCTGAATCGCGCTGTCCGGCTGCTCTATCGACACGGCATCCTGACCCAGTTGGGCAAGATCGCACTCCTGCTCTGCACGGCGGTCGCGGTGCTCACCCTCTCGACGTGGATCGGTAATCCGTACCAGGACGCGGTTGAGCCGCCTGAGGCGGCGGCCTCGTCGTGGCACCCGCCTCCGCGCCCTACCGGACCGCCGGAACCTTCGCTTCCCTCAGGATTCCCGTCGATGGAGTTCCCGCCGCCGTTGGTGAAGGTGGGCAATGGACAGCTTCAGCCGGTCCCCACTCGATACGGTCTCACTTACACCGTTCCGTCGGACGGCTGGTCTCCGTCGAACGATGCGATCATGGCGTGGAACGACGAAATCGATCACACGACTATCGCCTCCTACGAAGCGGTCAGTCGCTATGGGATCGGCTACTGCCGCCAGACCGAGGGATCGGTCCTGGCGAGTGTCGGTGTCGACGGCCGCAACGGAATCGACATCGACACCGCGGCACGCGATGAAGTCGATAAGGCGAGTCGAATCTTCGGGGACAGGAAGACGAATCACATGCCCGCCGTGCAGCTGCGTGGTCCGATCACCTTCGAGATATCGGGCCGACCTGCATCGCGCTACACCGCTGTGGTCACCGATATTCCGAAAAAATCCTCGTGTGATCCGGTAACGGCGGAATTCGATATCGTTGCGACTGCGGCATATGCCTCGGCTGAAGTGGCAATATTCATGATCCAGCACTATACGAACTCGGCGGAGTCGCTGTCTCGCGACGAGGTCGAAAAGATAATACAGTCGATCGGCAAGACAAATACAAAGTGAGGATGTAGGGCTTTGGGTGAGAATTTGCTGGCGGTACCGGGTGAGATCGCGGGTTTCGGCAGACTTGTCTCCGAGATCGGCGCCGATGCTGCGAAGGCTGCTGAATTCGCCGGCAAACAATGCATGCCCGCCGATTGGCTGCAAGGGCCGATCATCGATCAGTTGGTGGCGCCGGTCAAGGACGCGGCCGCGGCAACGCAGCAGCGCATGGCCTCCATTGCTACCACTACATCATCCACCGGTACCGAGCTCAACAAAGCGGCATGGATGTATCACGACCGGGACCAAAAGAACTATACGGCGTTGAATCAGAACACCTTCAACGGCCCGGTAGCACCGGGTGCCCCCGTCGGTGCCGACATCGAGGTTCAAGGAACCACGGCGGCATACGTTGCTTCGGCTGACTATTCGAAGGCGAAATCCTTCGAACTACAGGAACCGCAGTCGAACAAGGAAGATACTGTCGCCCTTATCGGCGAGGTGGCTCCGATCCTCGGTGAGGTGAACGAGTCGATCAAAAGCATCACCCGCACGGCTGGAAATGAAATCGACCCCCTCGGCAAGTGCTTGGAGCCGATTCCCGGTAACTGGAGCGAGGTTCGGCGGATCGGCGAGGCATACAAGGCAGCCGGAAATGGAATGGAGGCCTGCGGAGATAATCTGGAAGCGGGCCTGAAGAAAGTCGATCCGCACTGGAATGGCAAGGCCGCGCTGTCCTTCAATGATTGGGCGAACCGGCAGATTTCCGCGATGAAATGGGAAGGCCCGGTGGGCCGGATCATCAGTGATGTGCTCGGAGTGGTCGCCGACGAGATCCGGCAAGCCGTCAAAACTATCCTGACGAAGCTGTGGGACATCCTCAACGACCAGATCAAGTTCACAAGTATCGAAGGAATCTTCAAGACTATCGCCAGAAAAATACCGGTCGTAGGGCAGGTCTATGAGATCGTTAATTTGGGTATCAAGATATTCGATATCGTGAAGAAAGCGATAGATCTGGTAGTCGAGATTCAGAAGCTGGTCGATCAGGTCAAGAAGCTACTCGAGTACATAAAAGATCCGATCGGTAAATTGAAGGAAGGCGCCGAACAGAAATTGAAGGAGACTATCGCGCCGTTCACCGAGAAGCTGGAGAAGGCCTCCAAGGCCACCGCCGTGGCCACCGATATATCGAAGATAGCTCAGGTCAACTCCACCTTGGACCGCCCCAAGGAATCCTATGAGGTCGGATCGGGCGGGCAGCCTTGGGAGGACGCATGACATCGCGGTGGGGAAGCATGCGCGAGCCGAACCTGGACCCAGCTGTCGAAGCTCTGGTCCGCAGCGTCATGGGTGCAGTGGAGGAACTGCGGACCGCGCGTATCCAATTGGAAAACCTCGACGTACAGGCACTGCTGCATGAAGTCACCGAGGTGACCGAGGAATTCATGTCGAACCTCGCGGCCGCTCCAGGGGCATCCGACGCGTTACTGGCATACGCCGAACGCGTCCGTGCGGGCGAGTGCCGATGGTCTGACATAGAACAACTCGCGAGGCCGGTACCGCCGGAGGTCACGGAGCTCAAGAACTCTCCCCAGTTCGAGTGGAAGTGGGACCCTGAACCACCGCCGCCACCGACTACCCCGCCGCCGCTGCGACGCACCTCTGCACGTGACAACGTGGTCGGCCCCAGTGACTGGCCCGACGACTTCGACGACTACCCCTCCGGGAAGTCATGGTTGGTTTGATACCGAAAGGGGATGCGCCGAATGAAGCGAGTTCTGACCACGGGTTTCGCGCTCATTGCCATGGTCACATCGCTTGCCGCCTGTTCCGCCGACAATTCGGATGACACCACGACGAGCCGGCTGCCATCGACTTCGGTCCACCCGACCCCGTCGATGGCCGCCTCTGTACCCCCGGCGCCAGCGCAACCGGACTCGAAGAAGCTGGTGCGGTTCGATCCTTGTTTCGAAGTGAGCGACGATCTCGTCGCCGAGGCCGGGTTCGATCCGGCTACGCGCCAGCGTTCATCTGGAGAGATCGTCACCGATCTCCTGACGGCTGTTGGATGCTCCTTCCGTCGCATCGCCGTCATCGACGGCCAGAAGACCATCACGGGAAATGTCACAGTGCATTCCACGAACTCACCCTTGGATCAGATCAAGAGCACAGATAAGTACGCCGTTTTCAATACCGACGCTGTCAACGGACGAGCGGCTGCTCTGTACACAGTGGCCGCGCTTCCCGGTAGCTGCTATGCGGCAATCAGCAGCGCCGACGGAACTCTAGAAGTCTCGCTGACCGCGATCCCGGGCGCTGCTCCGGTTCCGGCCGCGTGTGATCAAATTCGCGAAGTCGCAACAATTTTCGCAACAGCGCTCGGCGGCAAGTAGGACGTACGCCGATGGGCAACTCAGCTTTCACGAACGGCAGAGCGATCCGGCGGCGGGTGGGCGTCATGCGGCTGACTGAACTGGCCGCGTCGTCGTTTGTGGCAGAGGAGGACGGCGACTCGATCGGCCGCCGCACCGCGGGATTCGGGTCAGGGCAGTGATCTCGACAGGCTCGTCAGAACGAGCAGTCGGTGGGACGGCCCGCCCAGCCACCCTTCAAGAATTCGATGACGGCGCAGAACAGGTCCTCCGACCAGGAACCAACGGGAGCCGCGGCCGGCGTCGCGGCGACGGGCGTGGAGACAGGTTCCGCTGCGGCCGAACCCACCGGAGCGACGAGTCCCGCGATCACGGCGGTAACGGCGACGAGCTTCTTCATCACGTGTCCTCTTCTGTGGCTGTGGATGGCGGCTCGTATCGCCGCATACCTGACCGATCGGTAGCACCACGCACCCCGTTACGAACCTCATTGCCCCCCACCACCTTCCACCCTGCCGCATCGCCGGACGAATCAATGCGAGTGGCACACGGCTGCGGCGTCTTTCGAGAAGAGGTCTCCATGGTGTGCCACTCGTGGGCAGGCGCGAGCCTGGGCCGCCGCCCAACCGCTGATCACGTGGAGGGGGATCACTCCTTGCGCGTCCAAGCGAGCGTGATCCGAATTTTACGCAGGCGCCAGCCCGCGGGTGTGCGGACGGTGGTGGCGGTCAGGCGCAGGCCGCTTGTCAGGTGCGGTGGTTGCCCGTCGCGGTAGTAGTAGACCAGCGAGTTCGCCGAGGAGGCGGCTCGGTCGCCGTCGAGCGTCACCAGGAGATCAGTGGTCGTGTGCTGGGTGTGTTCGCCCTCGACCTCGGCCTGTCGCATGTACTCGACGACCTTGTCGATGCCGCGGACTCGGATACGCGGCGAGTCGACCTCCACATCGTCGGTGTAGATGGCGGCGGCGTCCGCATAGCGTCCCTCGTCGAGCAGGCGTGCGAAGCGGGTGAACAGGTCGGCGATCTCGATACGGTCGGCGATCGCGGTATCCGTGGACATGACGGTCCTTTCGTTGGCTCTGCCAATGTTGGCCCGGCCAACTATATGCCAAATGGTTGGCTGTGCCAACGATGTATGGTTGCTGTCGTGGAGAACACACCCGCACGCCTGACCGCGAAGCCGAGTTGGCTGCTCACCCAGTTGGCCGTACACGCCCACCGGTTGGCGTCCGACAGCTTCGCCGAGGCCGGCGCGCGTGGGTATCACTTCCGCATCCTCGCCGCGCTGGAGGAGTTCGGGGCGGCCAGCCAGGCCGACCTCGGTCGCCGGTGCAACATGGACCGAAGCGATGTGGTGGCGGCGATCAACGAACTCGCCGGGCCGGGTTTCGTCGAGCGGACGCCGGATCCGGACGACCGAAGGCGCAATATCGTGACCCTCACCGAGGCGGGCGAGCGGCAACTGCGGCGCATCGACCGAGCGCTCGACAAGGCGCAGGACGACCTACTCGGACCGCTCTCGGCCGAGGACAGGGCAGACCTGACCCGGCTGCTCGCTCGCTTGCTCGCGCACCATCAGCGGGGATGAGCGCCCGTCCGCGGCAGGGTTTCAGGAACCGCTGATCGCCGTGTCGGCCAGCTCGCTCTTCTCCGCCTTGGCTCCGAAGTAGTCGCCGCCCTTGGCGCGGACATTGTCGGTGCCCCATTCGCGTTGTTCGCGCGCGGCGGGGATCAGGTGTGGAATGTGCTTGCGGCAGTGGATGTACGCCTCTTCCACCTCGACCACCACCCAGTGTTCGGCGACGCGGCCCTTGTGATTGACGGGCAGGTCGGGCACGGTGGCGCGAAGCGCGTGGTCGGGCACCATGTGGGCCGAGCCGTTGATGTGCAGTCCGATGAGGTCGCGTACGAAATCGACGAGCAGGATCCCGACGTGCGGGTTTTCCAGGATATTGCCGAGGCTGGCCATGACGCCGTTGCCACGATATTCCGGATAGGCGATGGTGCGGTCGTCTATCACATGAAGAAAACCGGCTGGTCCGGCTCGGAAACTGGCGTCGCATTCGCCACGTTTGTCCGCCGTGGCGATGAACGCCATATCCATCCGGCCGAGGAAGTCGATCATCGCCGGATTGAGTCGATCGAGCACTTGGTCGTCGTAGAAGCGCTCCGCTCGATCCTGTGTTCCGTACCGTTCCTGCAGCTCACGCTCGCCATCGCTGCCGTTGTGTCCACCGGGCATCGCCGCCCCCTCTGGTCGCCGAAATGCGGATTCCACCAGGCTCGACGTTGAACCGCGGTCGTATCGAGATCGCGTTCAGTTTAGATGAGAACCGCCCGGCAAAACGTCGAAATCCCCGTCGAGGATGCCTCGGATTCGGCTGTGGCGCAAGTATTTCTCGCGGTTAGCTAAAAGCCGACCGGCCGGAATAATATCCGGCCGGTCGGGATTTGCGGGATCTGTTCGTCCGGGCTCAGGCCGGAGTCAGCGTCACCGGAACACCGTTGAACACGGCGTTGCCGGAGGGGACATCGACCACCGAATCGTCGGTGAGCACATTGGCATTGACGCCCGCGTGCGTGCGCGCCACGGTCTGCGCGCTGTCGCCGTGACCCCACCCGTGCGGCAGGCTCACCACGCCGGGCATGATGGCCTCGGTCGGCTCCAGCGGAACCGTCAGCGTTCCCGCGGCCGATTTCACCACCGCGTGATCGCCGAGCCCGAGCCGCGCCACATCGGCCGGATTGATGTGCAGCGTGCACCGATTCGACCCGCTCACCAGCGTCGCGATGTTGTGCATCCAGCTGTTGTTCGAGCGCAGCTGCCGCCGGCCGATCAGCACGATCTCCGGCGCCGCGTCGGACAGCCGCGCTCGCATCCGCTCCACGTCGTCCAGCAGCGGCTGCGGGGCGAGGTCGACCCGTCCGCTCGCGGTGCGCAGCACGCCAGGCAGCCGCGGCTGCAACGGGCCGAGATCTATGCCGTGCGGGTTGTCCAGAAGCACTTGCAAATTGAGCGTGCCGCCGTTCCATTCGCCGTACGGCCCGAGGCGCAGCATCAGATCGATCCGCTGCTCGGTGCTGTTCTCGCCGATAAGATCGCCGCGCCGCTCGGGGATCCCGGCCTTGTGCAGCATGCCCGCGATGACGAGCTCGTCCACGGCGGTGAGCGGGTCGATCCCGTCGGAGCCGTCGTGCGGCCTGCCGGTCAGCGCGGCGGCGAGACGAGCGAGGACGGCGGGCTCGGAGGGCCGGTCACCCAGCGGCACCAGTGGACGCGAGTAGCGCGTGTAGTTGCGCACGGCGAATTGCAGCAGCGCGAAATCGTAGTGCGGGGACTGGGTGGGACGCGGCGGAGGCAGGATCACGTCGGCGTGCTTGGTGGTCTCGTTCACGTACCTGTCCACGCTGACCATGAAGTCGAGCTGGGCGAACGCTTCGTCCAGCCGTGCGCCGCTCGGCGCGGACAGCACCGGATTGCCCGCGACCGTCACCAGGGCGCGGATCTGCCCTTCGCCCGGCGTGGTGATCTCGTCGGCGAGCGTCGCGACGGGCAGCTCGCCCATCGCCTCGGGCAGCCCGCGCACCCGGCTGGCCCAGCGTCCGGGGCGGAACGGCCTGGTGCGGGAGATCCCGCCGGCCGCGGCGGTGGCGAACATCGCGCCGCCGGGGGAGTCGAGGTTGCCGGTCAGCGCGTTGATCGCGTCGACGAGCCACTGCGTAATCGTGCCGAATTCGGCGGTGCAGGTGCCGATCCGGGCGTACACCGCGGCGGTCGGCGCCGCCGCGAGTTCGCGGGCGAGCCGCACGATCGTCGACGCGGGTACGCCGGTGCGCGTGGCAACGGTATCCGGATCGAACGCGGCGGCGGCCGTGCGCAATTCGTCCAGGCCGGTGACCTCGACGCGCAGATCGGTCAACTGCTCGGCGAAGAGCGTGTGCACGATGCCGAACAGCAGATACGCATCGCTGCCCGGCCGGATGAACAGGTGCTCGTCGGCGAGTTTCGCCGTGCGGGTCACTCGCGGATCCACCACGACGAAGCGGCCGCCCCGGCCGCGCAGCGCCTTCAGCCTGCCAGGGAAATCCGGTGCGGTGCACAGCGAGCCGTTGGATTCCAGCGGATTGGCCCCCAGCATCAGCAGGTAATCGGTGCGGTCGAGGTCGGGCACCGGCACGGTGAGCGGATCGCCGAACATCAGCCCACTGGCCACCTGCTTGGGCATCTGGTCGGCGGTGCTCGCGGAGTAGATGTTCTTGGTGCCCAGCGCGCGCAGCAGCGCGGGCACGTACAGCGTGCCGGCCACGGTGTGCGCATTGGGGTTGCCCAGGTAGGCCGCGGCCGACTGGGCGCCGTGCTCGGCGACGACGGCGGGGAAACGCTCGGCGATGTAATCGAAGGCTTCGTCCCAGGTCGCGGCGCGCCAGGCGCCGGTAGCGCGATCACGGATCAGCGGCTCGGTCACCCGGTCCTGGTCCTCGTCGAGATGGCCGAAGCTGGCTCCCTTGGGGCAGATGAAGCCCTTGCTGAAGGGATCGCTGCGGTCGCCGCGCACCGAGGTCACGTGGTCGTCCGGGTCGAGGGTGATTTCCAGGCCGCAGACCGCCTCACAGAGCGGGCAGGTCCGCAGCAGATTGCGCGATTGCGTGATCGGGGCCATACCCCATCTTGGCGTCCGGCGGCGAAACTGAAAAGAGAACGCTTGATATCGGCAACGCCGAACGACCGGTACCCGGCGGCGCTCCGGGGTGGGGATCCGGAGCGCCGGGACGGATACCGGTCGCAAACAGGCCGGGTAGCGCGGCCCCGGCCCGCGATCAGCAGGTGAACTCGATCAGGGGCGCGTTGCTCAGCAGGCGATGGTCAGCTTGGCGCGGCGCGAGCTGGTGGCGGCGCGCACGGCGGCGGCGATCGCGACGACCGGAGGCATCCAGCGGGCCTCGGCGGGAGCGACGCCCCAGCAGGCCGAACCGGCCGACAGGTGGGTGGGCGGCAGCGGGATGCCCGCGCCGTCGGTGTACACGGTGGCGCCGGCCTCGCGCAGCGCCTCGAGCGCCATCGCGGCCTTGCGTACACCGGTGACCAGGTGGATCTCGCGCCGCTCCGTGCCAGGGAACTCGATCACCGCGCCGGACAGGTTGTTCGCCCGCAGGAAGCGGCGGACCTCGCCGGCCAGTTCGCCGGTGACCTCGATGCCGGACACGTTGTCGTCGGTGATCAGGTTCAGACCGTTGGCCGTTTCGGCGACCGTCCACCCGCGCTGGTTGTAGTCCTGCGCAGCGGCGGTCAGCTCGGCCGCCGTGACGGAAGTCGGAAACGTGGTGCGCACTGTCTTCTCCATTCCCCGGTAGATCTCTGGGTCCTGCATTCATGGGTCGTATCGGCGGGGGACGCCGTCGGCGTTACGGGTTCTCCGAAAGAATTTCCGGAGTGTCGCCTACGTCTCATTTCCGAGAGGTTCGTCCGTGTTCCTCCGGGCATCCCGAGGTGGCTCGCCAGGCTTGCCACGCAGCTACTTTCGGTCGTGGAGCTGGCCGCTCGCTGCGCCGGAGCTGTGAGGTCGCTGTGGACGGGGCGCGCTGGGTGTTGCGGGTGCGAAAACATACCGGCGGTGTGCGTTTCCGGCTGGATGCGTCCCGCCCTGGGCAGGAAGGATTCTGGGCATGAACATCGGACCTGGTGCGGGCAGCCGGCGTATCCGCCGAGAACGGATGCTCGCCGCAGCGGGATTCGGCACGAGCATGTGGCCTGGTGCAGGCTCGTGTGACGCAGGCAGGAGAGCCCGGCATGAGTGACGAACCCAACGAAACCGAAGCCCCCGAGGACGTCGGCGAGTACCAGGCCGAGTCGCGCTGGCTCACCTGGAAAGAATCGATGGCCGCGCGCGTCTCCGGCCCCGCTCCCGAGGAAGAGCAACCCGCCGAGCCGTTCGGCAGCCCGCGCGCGTTCGCGCAGTGGAGCGCCGCGGCCGCGCGCGCCCTGATCGACGTGCAGTTCCACCGCCCGGCCACCCGCACCCTCCTGCCGCTGGCCTACATCCTGGGGCTGGTGTTCGCCTTCGCGGTGCCCATCACGCTGACGGTCTCGGCATGGCGGGTGTCGGCGCTGCTGGGCGTGCTCGCCGCGGTGCTGGGCGTACCGCTCGGCCTGACCATCGCCGCCGCCGTCCGCCTGATGCTCGAGTTCCTGGTGAACGCCTCCCGTCTGGCGACGCGGGTGGAGCACATCAGCGAACTGGCCGACGACTTGTTCCAGGCGCTGTCGGACGTCGCCGAGCCGGTCAACCAGCTGTCCGAAGACGTACGGGCCGTGCAGTTCTGGCGCTTCCGCAAGCGGAACCAGCGCAGGTAGAGCGAAAATCGCGGCGGGCGGAAGTGGTTTGACTCGCAGGAGTCATCGGCCTGGCTGAGACACGCGCCGTGACCGCTGCGAGTTTCACTGTGAACAATGCTGTTCGGATACCCGGCATCCACCTCGGGTGTCCGAGGGCGTGCCGCGCCGCCGACCGAGCAGGGTTCACGGCGCGGCGGTATACGGCGAGCAGGGGGGAAGCATGGCTTTACCGCAGGGAACGACCGGATCGACCATGCCGCGACGGCAACTCGGCAGGCACCTGCGTGATCTGCGCAACCGGGCCGGGATGACCACGCGGGTGGCCGCGCAGCAGCTGGAGTGGTCGGAGGCGAAGATCTGGCGGATCGAGACCGGTCAGACCTCGCTGCGCGGTCTCGATGTCGAGGCGATGTGCAAGGTCTACGGCGCGCCGCCCGACCTGCTCGAACCGCTGCGTGCGCTGGCACGCGACACCAAGGCCAAGGGCTGGTGGACGGCCTACGGCGACGTCATCCCCGAGGGCTTCGACGTCTACATCGGGCTGGAAGAAGCGGCCACCCGGGTGTCCACCTATGAGAACGAACTCGTCCCCGGCCTCCTGCAAACCGAAGGTTACACCCGCGCGGTGTGCGCGGCGGCGCATCCGGAGCTGTCCGCCGACGAGATCGATCGCAGGGTGCGCTTACGTCAGGCCAGGCAGGCGCTGGTCACCCGTGCCGACGCTCCGCTGCGGCTGGACGCGCTGATCGACGAGGCGGTGCTGCGGCGGCGCATCGGCGACCCGGCGGTGACCGCCGGGCAACTCGACCACCTGCTCCACATGGCGCAGTTGCCGAACGTTCGGCTCCGGGTGGTGCCCGCGGATTGCGGCTATCACGACGGCATGGCGTCGGGCCGGTTCGTGCTGCTGGAGTTCGCCGAGACGGGTTCCGACGCGCGGCCGGAACCGCCGGTGGTCTACCTGGAGATGTTCACCGGGCCGGTCTACCTGGACAAAGGGCAGGAGATCGCCCGTTTCCGAGCGGCTTTCGCGAGCGTCGAGGCGGCGGCGGTCGACGCGCGCGAACGCATCGAGGACGCGCGGAAGGCGCTCTGACCGGCCACCGCATCCACGCTGGTCAGCACTTCGGCGGCCCCGGCAGAGCCCAGGTGTCGCTCAGGACCGCACGGTGCGTGGGCAGGGCCTGCTCGTAGACCTCGCGGCCCTTCTCGGTGAGGCAGACGAACACGGCGCGGCGGTCTTGCTCGCACATGGTGCGCCGGACCAGACCGTCGCGCTCCAGGCGCGCCACGGCCCGCGACAGCGCGCTCTGGCTGAGATAGATGTCGTTGGCGAGGTCGCTCATCCGGTAGTCGCCGCAGTTGGCGTCGACCAGCCGGTCCAGCGTCTCGAATTCGCTGAGCCCGATGTGGTGACCGTTCTGCAGCGCCTTCTCGAGCGCACAACTCACCGCGGCGTGCCGGTCGAGCAGCTCGCGCCACTCTCCAACCAGCCCGGCCTGCGCGGGAGCGCGCTGGGCTGTGCTCACGGTGGTCGGCTTCGACATGGCCCCATCTTAGTGGGCCCAGCATGTCCATGCAACTGCATTAAATGTGTTGGCATTTAATGCACGCGCATGTAATGTTCCCCGCATGACTTCACCAGCAACGCTCACGGCCGCTCAGGCGAGCGATCCGGCCAGATGGTCAGCCCGGCTCTGGGGCATGCTGATCACGCTGTGCATCGTGTTGTTCCTCGACGGCCTCGACGTCTCGATGATCGGTGTCGCGCTGCCGTCCATCGGCGCGGAACTCGATCTGTCAACCTCGACGCTGCAATGGCTGGTCAGCGGGTACGTCCTCGGCTACGGCGGTCTGTTGCTGCTCGGCGGTCGCACCGCCGATCTGCTCGGGCGGCGCAAGGTCTTCCTGATCGCGCTCGCGGTCTTCGCGGTCGCCTCGCTGGCCGGCGGTCTGGTCAGCTCCGGCCCGCTGCTGATCCTCACCCGCTTCGTCAAGGGCCTCGCCGCCGCGTTCACCGCGCCGACCGGCCTGTCCATCATCACCACGAACTTCGCCGAGGGCCCCGCCCGCAACAAGGCGCTGTCCATCTACACGGTGTTCGGCGCGGGCGGTTACTCCATGGGCCTGCTGTTCGGCGGCCTGATGACCGGTGTGGGCTGGCGCTGGACGTTCTTGCTTCCGGTGCCGATCGCACTCGCCGCGCTGGCCGCGGCCTTCGTGCTGGTGCCGAAGGACAAGCCCGCCGAGGAAGGCGGACACGACCTGCTCGGCGCGCTGCTGTCGACCGCGGCCATGTTGCTGCTGGTCTACACCGTGGTCGCCGCGCCGGAAGCCGGCTGGGCGTCGGTGCGCACCATCGGTTCGTTCGTCGCGGTCGCCGCGCTGTTCGCCGGGTTCGTCGCGGTGGAGAAGCGGGTGCGCTACCCGCTGGTTCGCCTCGGGATCCTGCGCAAGTCCTCGCTGGTCCGGGCCAGTCTCGCGATCGTCGCGGTGGCGGGTTCCTACTTCAGCTGGCAGTTCATCGTGACGCTGTACCTGCAGGACACGCTCGGCTGGTCGCCGCTGAAGCTGGCCATGGCGCTGCTGCCGGTCGGACTGCTGGTCGTGCTGTCGGCCTTCTTCTCCGACAAGCTCGTCGATCGCTTCGGCACGGGGCCGGTGATCGGCGTGACCATGACCGTGATGGCCGTCGGTTACCTGCTCTTCCTGCGGCTGGACACCGCGCCCTCCTACCTGACGATGCTGCTGCCCGCGGTGCTGCTGATCGGTATCGGATGGGTCGGCTTCCCGGCCATCAACATCCAGGCCACCAACGGCATCGATGACGAGGAACAGGGTCTCGCCGCCGGAGTGCTGCAAACGTCCATGCAGGTCGGCGCGGCCATCGTGCTCGCGGTGACCACGGCGATCATCGCCTCCGGCGCGCATGCCGACATCTCGGCCACCGGGATGCTCGACACCTACCGTCCCGGTCTGGAGTTCGCCGCGGGCGTGTCCATCGTCGGCGCGCTCGTCGCCATGCTGGCCTTCGCACCGCGCTTCCGCGGCCAGGAGCGGGCGGCGGACGAGGAGAAGGAACTGCAACTCGTCGGCTGACCGAGTGGTCGACACCGAGCGCCGTCACCCAGCATCGGGTGGCGGCGCTCGACGTATGCGGCTGATTCCGTGGGACCGGAGGATTCCGGCGGATGCGCCGGGCTGCTCTGTTCAGAGCGGCATCACGTTCGGCTCGCTCGTTCGGCTCACGAAAACGGCGGGGCCACAGAATCTTTCGCGGAGCGGATGAAGGTGAGCTCCCGGCCGTCGCGACCGACCCTCGGCCACTCGATGCCGAGCGTGGGATCGAACGCGTCGATGTCGTGGTCGAACTCCGGCTGGTACTCCAGGGAGCACAAGTAGGTGACCGTCGAGCCGTCCTCCAGCGAGAGGATCGCGTGGCCGAGCCCTTCGGACAGGAACACCGAGCGCCGGTCGACGTCGTCGAGCAGCACGCTGTCCCAGCGGCCGTAGGCCGGCGAGCCGGGACGCAGGTCGACGACCACGTCGAGGAACGCGCCGCGCACACACGTCACGTACTTCGCCTGTCCGGGCGGGTCCTCGGTGTAGTGGATGCCGCGCAGCACCCCCGCCGCCGACACCGAGCAGTTGACCTGCCGCAGATCGAACGGCCGCCCGGTCGCCTTCTCGAACTCCGAGGCCTTGAATCCCTCGAGAAACATGCCGCGATCGTCACCGTGCTGGCGCGGCGTGATCACCCACGCGCCCGGCACCGCGAGTTCCCGGAACTCCATGCTCACCAGTCCCGTCCGCGCTCGAGCAGGTCGAGCAGATAGCGTCCGTAACCGGAGCGGACCAGCGGTTCGGCCAGCGCGCACAGCTGCTCGTCGTCGATGAAGCCCATCCGCCAGGCCACCTCCTCGGGTACGCCGATCTTGAGGCCCTGCCGCTCCTCGATGGTGCGCACGTAATTGGCGGCGTCGAGCAGGGAATCGAAGGTACCGGTGTCCAGCCAGGCGGTACCCCGGGCGAGCACGTCCACGCTCAGGCGATCCTGTTCCAGGTAGGCGCGATTGATATCGGTGATCTCGTACTCGCCGCGCGCGGACGGCCGCAGCGACCTGGCGATCTCCACCACGTCGTTGTCGTAGAAGTACAACCCGGGAATGGCGTAGTTCGACCGCGGCGTTTTGGGCTTCTCCTCGATGGACACCGCACGCCCCTCGGTGAACTCGACCACGCCGTAGGCGGTCGGGTCCGACACCCAGTAGGCGAACACCGCGCCGCCGTCGATGCCGTGGAAGCGATTGAGGCTGGTGCCGAGGCCGGGACCGTGAAAGATGTTGTCGCCGAGTACGAGTGCCGCGCAATCGCCCCCGATGTGATCGGCGCCGAGGACGAAGGCCCTGGCCAGGCCGTCCGGCTCGGGCTGGACCACGTAGCTGAGCGACAGCCCGAACTGCGTGCCGTCGCCGAGCAGACGCTGGAACGCCGCCGCGTCGTCGGGCGTGGTGATCACCAGGATGTCCCTGATCCCCGCGAGCATCAGCGTGGAAAGGGGGTAGTAGACCATGGGTTTGTCGTAGACCGGGACCAGCTGCTTGCTCACCCCGCGCGTGATCGGGTGCAACCGGGAGCCGGTGCCGCCCGCCAGAATGATTCCGCGCATGCCATGGAGTCTGCCAGTTTCGCGGCTCCGGGATTCGGTGAGGTTCCGAGTAGTCCTCGATTCGGTTACGGGCGTTTCGCCGCGGCCGGGTTGGAGCGATTCTGTTGCGTAGGTCACGATGCGCATGGTGTTCTGAAAAAACACTGTGTGAGATGTCAGCGCCGACAGCTCGCCTGGGCTCGGTCCGGTCGTGATTCGGCGCGCCAGTTGTGAGGTAGGTGCGCGATGACGGCCAGAGACGGCGAGCCCGGCGTGGTGATGAATCCCAGGGGACCCAGTGCGCAATCGCGCTTACTGCTGGCCACCTGTATGGGCGTGGTCCGGCCGGTGCTGCGCACCCTCCCGGTCACCAAGGCGACCATTCCCCTCGGCGCGGCCACCGTCGACGGGCTGGCGAGGTTGCGTCCCCGGCCGCACGGCATCGACCGGGAGCAGGTCACGCTGCACCGCATGCGCTTGGAGATCATCCGTCCGGCGGGGGCGTCGCGCGCGCTGCGCCACGGTGCGGTGCTCTACATGCACGGCGGCGGCTTCGCGATCTGCAACACCCGCAGCCACCGCCCGGTCGCGGCGAGCCTGGCCCGCCGCACCGGCTTGCCCGTGATCAACGTCGAGTACCGCCAGTTGCCCCGCACGCGGATCAGCGACTCGGTGGGAGACTGCCTGGCGGCCTACCGCTGGCTGCTGCGCCATGGCGCGGACCCGGCGCGCATCGTCTTCGCGGGTGATTCGGCGGGCGGGTACCTCACCTTCGCGACCGCGCTGCTGGCCCTGGAGTCGGGGCTGCCCGCGCCGGCCGGGCTGGTGGGCTTGAGCCCGTTGCTGGACCTGGACTACGGGGCGAAGCGCGACTACGTCAACGTCGCGCGGGATCCCTACATCCCGCTGTCGGCGCTGGAAGCCGTGGTGCGCATCGGCGCGGAGGTCGACGGGGCGCTCGATCCGATTCTGTCGCCGGTCAACGCGGTGCTGTCCGCGCTTCCTCCGGTGCTGCTGATCGCCGCGGAGGACGAGGTGCTGCGCTTCGACTCGGAATTGATGGCGCAGCGGCTCACCGCGGCGGGCGTGCCGAACGCGCTGGAACTGTGGCGCGGCCAGGTACACGCCTTCATGAGCATCGCGCCGAATCTGCCGGAGAGCAGGGCGGCGCTGGCGCGGGTCGCCCGGTTCGTGCGGGCCCGCATCGCGGACGACCAGCAGGCGCGGACGGCTTGACCGTCCGGCCTTTCCAGGCGAGCCTCGCCCCGCACTCGGCCGGGACGGGGCTCGCGTCCTGTGCGGGTTTTCAGCTATTCCGCGCCGGCCCGCGCTGGACGAAATTGATTCCACCTGAGAGTTATTCGCTCTTGATAGTGCAGGTCAGCACCCGGCGAAGTTTGTAAGTTCCATATTGTTCAGTATTTGTTCACTTCGCGGCCGTCGACGGAATAATGGAGGCCCCGCTCGGCGCGAACGCGCGAGCGGGGCCTCCGATGGATTCAGTTGTGTGCGTTCGGCCGCGGATTACTTCGGGGCGTTGAACGGCTGGTTGATGGTGGTGAAGTACTGGATCGCGGCGCCGATGGCGACCGGGGCGGTGATCAGCAGCTGGCCCGCCAGGGTGCCCAGGGCGCCGACGGCGATGATGCCGCCGAGGCAGCCGATGGCCGCGGCCGGGATGAACGCGCCGAACAGGCCGACGATGGCCGCGGAGGCGACGGTCGCGCCCGCGATGCCGCCGAGCACGCAACCGACGGCGCCGCCGCCGATGCCGCCGACCAGGGTGCCGATGGTGGCGCCGGTGGAGATGGTGTCCTTCATGCGGTTGAAGGCGGCCTGCTCACGGTCGTACTCGCTCTTCCAGGGCGCCTTGTCCTCGAAAGGCAGGGCGACCGGCTTGTAGGTCGCGTGCGCCATGTCGAACTGCGGGGTCAGGGTGGCGGTGCGGTCCGCGATCTCGGCAGCGATCGGGAACTCGAAGTCGTCCACCCGGAAGGTCAGCGGCATGCCGGTGAGCACGTCACCGTTGGCGGCCTTGACCTTGAACGTGCCGTCCTCGACGACCATGGAACCGGCATCGGTCGTGATGATGGACTGGGTGTCGGTCGCGTGCGCGGTGAAGTTCACCGCGCCGTCGGCCTCGGAGGCCGGAGCCGCGTTGACGGTGCCGGCGGTGACGCCGAGAGCGGCGATCAGCAGCGCCGACGTCGCGGCGAATTTCCTCATCAGCATTTTGTTTGGAACCTCTATTGAAGCGTTCGGAGGGGACTAGACGAGCAAAATCTAGAGCAGCTAACGCGTGGTGAACCCTTTGTGACTGTTTATTCAAATTTTGTTCACCGTCGCGACCCACGGCGTGGTGGGGTCGCGGAAATAGGGGTGCTGACCGGCCTTTTCGATAGCGAACAAATCCGGGAGTTCCAAACGCTGGGAAGTCAATGAGACGAACGTCACAGATCGGAACCATGGAGATCGGTTAGACGACACCGCGTTTCGAGTCCGTCGCCCGGGCGGCGTGGCCCCACGTACAGTCATGGGGTGCGATTGCTCGTCACCGGTGGCGCCGGTTTCATCGGCGCGAACTTCGTCCAGCAGACCGTGTCCGACCACCCGGATACGTCCGTCACCGTCCTCGACGCCCTGACCTATGCCGGGAACCGGGCCTCCCTCGACCCGGTGGCCGACCGCATCGAGTTCGTGCACGGCGACATCGCCGACCTCGGCCTGGTGGACGACCTGGTCGGCCGCGCCGACGCGGTGGTGCACTTCGCCGCGGAGTCGCACAACGACAACTCCCTCGCCGAGCCGTGGCCGTTCGTGCAGACCAATATCGTCGGCACCTACTCCCTGCTCCAGGCCGTGCGCAGGCACGACGTGCGCTACCACCATGTCTCCACCGACGAGGTGTACGGCGACCTCGCCCCGGACGACCCGGCCTTCACCGAGACCACCCCGTACAACCCGTCCAGCCCGTACTCGGCCACCAAGGCATCGAGCGATCTGCTGGTGCGCGCGTGGACCCGCTCGTTCGGCGTGCGCGCCACCATCTCCAACTGCAGTAACAATTACGGCCCCTACCAGCACGTGGAGAAATTCATCCCGCGCCAGATCACCAATCTGATCGATGGGGTGCGCCCCCGGCTCTACGGGGCCGGACATCAGGTGCGCGACTGGATCCACGTCCACGACCACAATCGCGCCGTATGGGAGATCCTGCACCGGGGCCGGATCGGGCAGACCTACCTGATCGGCGCCGACGGTCAACTCGACAACAAGTCGGTGGTGCGGATGATCCTCGCGGAGTTCGGCCGCGACCCCGAGGACTTCGACCACGTGACCGACCGGCCCGGCCACGACCAGCGCTACGCGATCGACGCGACGCTGCTGCGTTCCGAACTCGATTGGCGCCCCCGTTACGCGGACTTCCGCGCCGGACTCGCGGCGACGATCCAGTGGTACCGGGACAACGAATCCTGGTGGCGTCCGCACAAAGCCGCTACCGAGCGGGCCTACGCCGACGCGGGCGAGCGGACGCTGAGCGCGACGGGAGACTGAAGCCGCGCGGCGCGCCGCTCAGCCCCAGACGATGGTGTAGTACTTCGCCGCCGCCGCGACCAGCGCCACGGTCGTCGCCACCAGCACCGTGACGGCCGGGCCCACCGACGGTGTCTTTCCGGTGGCGTCGGTCAGCCGCAACGGCAGCCAGCGCAGCAGCACCGCCAGCGTGACGATCGCCAGCGGAACGAAGTAGCGGCCCTGGACGCCGTCGATGATGTAGTAGCCGACCGGCGTGAAGGACATGTAGAGCGTCACGTAGATCATCGCGACGCTCGCGGCCATGGTGAGCGCGACGATCAGGGTGCGGCGGAAAGCCGGTGCGGTCATCCGCTCCGCGACGCCGATGCTCACCGCGAACGCCAGCAGGCAGGCCAGCATGGACAGGGCGGGCACGTCGACGTAGGCGAAGCCGAGTTCGCCGAAGAACTGGCTGAACCAGCGCTGGTCACGCAGGGCGATGCTCTCGCCGAACACGTGCGCGAACTCCGGCGGATCCCGCAGGATGCCGCTGAGCTGGTCGCCTGGCCGCACCGAATGCCACTGGTGCGGCGGCCGCATCAGGCCCATGCCGTCGCCGGTCGGCGCGGCGATCTTCATCCACACCGCGAACGCCAGCGCTCCGGCCGCCGCGAAGACCCACGGAATCCAGCGCCGCCATCCGCTGAACCCGAACCGATCGGCGGGCACCAGGGCGACCAGCAGCGCGAGCAGCACGTAGGTGGGCTTGCTCACCGGCAGCAGGATCGTCGCGGCCAGCAGCGCGCCGATCTCGGCCCGGTTCAGGCGCTCGCCGAGGAACACGGCCTTCACCAGCAGCGCCGAGACCAGGATGGCCAGTGCGTTGGTCATGGTGTCCGCGGTGACCGTCCCCGCCTGGAACACCGCGATCGGCAGCACGGCGACGGTGAACGCCAGCCACTGCACCCGGTGCGCGCGCAAGGCGTACAGGCCGAATCCGACCACGGCGAGGTAGGCCGCCAGCCCGGCGAACCGGGTGAGCAGCAGCAGGCCGCCCACGTTCAGTCCGAAGAGCTCGCCGAGGCGGATGCCGATGGCGGCCGGGATGTAGGGCACCGGCGAGTACGCCGCGGTGTTGGTGAACCACACCGGTTCGGTGGCGTCCGAGACCGCGGCGCCGGTCAATTGGTCGTAGCGCGCCGGGTCGGCCACCATGGGGTCCGGCTCTTCGGGGTTGGTGGTGTAGTCCCGCAGGGCGTAGCCCATCAGCTCGGTGATGCTGGCCGGGACGTCTCCGCCGTAGGCGATGCCGCGATCGTCGTGGATCCGCTGCGGCAGGAATCCGCCGTGGGCGACCTGGTAGGCGCGACCGAACTGGGTGATCTCGTCATGTCCCCAGAACGGCGGGGCCAGAACGGTGAACAGCGCGCCGAAGATGGTCGCGAGCAGCGTGAAGGCGATCGTCGCCGCGCCCAAGCGCGTCACCACGCGCGCCGCCCGGCCTTTCGCGGACCGGTCCGAGCCGTTGGCCGCCTCTTCGGCGTCCAACGCGGGAAGCGGTGCGGTGTCGGTCGCGGGTAGCGGTGCGGTGTCCGATGGCTCGACCGGATTCTCTTCCGGCGTGGCGGTTCGATCCGCCGAGGTCGTCACCGTTCGGCTCCGCCGTTGCCGTGCGGGTCCTCCGCACCCACCGCGTGGTAGCGCAGGTAGACCAGGCGCGCGGCCTCGTGCCTGGAGCGCCGGATGCCGTCGAGGATCAGGCCCGCGGTCCAGGCGAGGCTGCCCAGCAGCAGCAAGGTGAAGCCGAGGAACAGCGTCGGGAACCGCGGCACCGTGTGGCTGTTGTAGAACTCCACGATGATCGGGATGGTCAGGATGATCGAGACCAGCCAGCTCAGCGTGCCGAACAGGCCGTAGAACGCGACCGGCCGCTCGTGGCGGGCCAGTCCGATGATCAAGGCGAGGATCTTGAAGCCGTCGTGATAGGTGCGCAGCTTGCTCTCGCTGCCAGCGGGACGGTCGCGGAAGCCGACCGGCACCGCGGTCTGCGGCACCCGTAGGTGCAGGGAATGCACCGTGAGCTCGGTCTCGATCTCGAATTCGCGGGACACCGCGGGGAAGCTCTTCACGAAGCGGCGGGAGAACACCCGGAAGCCGGAGAGCATGTCCTCGACGTTCTCGCCGAACACCTTCCCGACCACGCCGTTGAGCACCTTGTTGCCGGTCTCGTGCCCAGCGCGGTAGGCCGAGGCGCCCTCGTCCTGCTTGCGCACGCCGAGCACATGGTCGTAGGGGCCGTCGAGCAGCGTCTTGATCATCATCGGCGCGGCGGACGCCTCGTAGGTGTCGTCGCCGTCGATCATCAAGTACACGTCGGCCTCGATGTCGGCGAAGGCGCGGCGCACCACATTGCCCTTGCCCTTGGTGTTCTCGTACCGCACGATCGCTCCGGCCTCGCGGGCGCGCTCGGCGGTCTTGTCCGTGCTCAGATTGTCGTAGACGTAGACGACGATTCCCGGCACGGCGGCCTGCAGATCGGCCACGACCTTGGCGACCGAGGCCTCTTCGTTGTGACACGGAACCACGGCGGCAATACGGAGCTCGGTGGAGTCCACCCGGGTCAATCCTCGCGATCGGTGAATGTGGGAACACGGGGAGGGTACAGGGAACTCACAGCTTGCGCGTGGCCGACCTCACCGTCCGCGGGAGCGGAATTTCCCCGCGCGGGGGCTCGGGTGTTCCTGCGGTACCGTCGGGCCGTGCCATCCAGTGAGTCCACCGCGCCAGCGGGCGAGCCAGTGACGCAGGAGACCGGAGCGGTCGTCGGCAAGGTGCTGAGCGCGCTGCGCCGAGGCGGGGCCTTCCTGGTGGTCGGCGCCGTCGGCTTCCTGGTCGACGCGGGCACGTACAACCTCCTGGTCTTCTGGGGTGGCGAGGGCGTGCTCTATCACTACCCACTGCCTGCCAAGATCATCGCGATCGCGGTGGCGACGGTGGTGACCTATTTCGGCAACAAATGGTGGACCTTCGCGCACAAACAGACCGACAACCCCGGGCGCGAGTACCTGTTGTACACCGTGTTCAACGTGATCGCGATCGGCCTGCAACTCGGTTGTCTCGGCTTCTCCCGCTACGTGCTCGACCTGTCGAGCCCGCTGTCGGACAACATCTCCGGTACGTTGATCGGGCAGATCGTGGCCGTGATTTTCCGGTACTGGGCCTACGACAAGTTCGTCTTCACCGGAGCGCGCGCGGGCGATGGCGGCGCCACCGACAACGAATCGGCGAACGTTTAGCAATGCTTCGTGCACACGTCGGCGTGGCTGTACGGCGGGCAACCGCACAGGGCGGTTGATATCCTCACCCCCGCCGTGAAGGCATCGAGGGGCGTGTCTGTCCCGTCCGGCACAATGAGAATTTCGAGGATTTCATGGATCAGTCGGCTATCGAGGCCGTTACCGAAACAAACGATCGCTCGACGGCCGCTGAGGCGCCTGCCGCGCTGCGCGCCGACCATCGGGCGCCGGACCGGCTCGTGCTCCAGCGCGGTATCTTCACCGGTCCTTCGGCGAAGGTGAGCGACGAGTTGTACGCCGTCGTGAAGGGTGGCGCGCACCGCGACCGCCAGACCCTGCGCTTGGACAAGGGCGCGAGCGCGCACACAAACACCTACTTCGGCCGGTTCGCCGCCAGCTACTGGCAGCGTTGGACCACGGTCACCGAGGTGCGGGTCACCATGGTGCTCGACGTCGCCGCCAAGGCGAACATCCGCCTGGTGGCCTCCGACATCGCGGGTCACCGCAGGATCATCGACACCCAGCGGGTCGCCGCGAGCGGTTCGGTCACCCTGACCGCCCCGCTCGACCAGTACGTCGACGGCGGCGCGCTGTGGCTGGAGTTCGACGCCGTCGGCGGCGCGCTCGGCATCGCGGAGCTGGCCTGGAGCGCCGTCGCGCCGGAACGCGTCCGCCCGGTCGCCATCGCGATCTGCACCTTCAACCGGGCCGCCGACTGCGCCGAGACGGTCGCGGCGCTGTCCTCCGATCCGACCGTGCTGGCCGCCATCGATGCGGTGTACGTCGTCGATCAGGGCACCGATCTGGTGGAGAACCGGCCGCGCTACCAGGAGGTCGCGCCGGTCTTCGGCGAGAAGCTGCGCTACCTGCGTCAGCCGAACCTCGGCGGCGCGGGCGGCTTCACCCGTGGGCTCTACGAGGTGTCGGCGGTCAACGAGCACGCCGACGTCATCCTGATGGACGACGACATCCTGTGCGAACCGGAGACGGTGCTGCGCCTGAACGCGTTCGCCAACCTGACGGTCGAGCCAACTCTGGTCGGCGCGCAGATGTTGTTCCTGCTCAACCCCGATTACCTCAACGTCGGCGCCGAGGAGGTGCACCTGAACCGGCTGCGGCACGGCCAGAAGGTGCCCAAGGCGCTGCGCAACACCAGCATGCTGAAGAAGAACCAGGAGCGCCGCGTCGACGCCGGCTACAACGCCTGGTGGACCTGCCTCATCCCGGCCGAGGTGGTCGCGAAGATCGGCCTGCCGATCCCGATCTTCTTCCAGTGGGACGACGTGGAATACGGCATCCGGGCGCGCGAGCACGGTTTCGTCACCGTCACGCTGCCCAACGCCGCGGTCTGGCACGCGGACTTCTACTGGAAGGACTACGACGACTGGGCGCGCTACTTCAGCACCCGCAACTCGCTGATCGTCGGCTCGCTGCACACCGAGCTGGACGGTAAGGACATCGCGGGCAGGCTGTTCCGTGAGATGGCCGAGCAGTTGGTCGCGATGCAATACGGCCTGGTGCACACCACGCTGCAAGGCATCGAAGACTTCTTGAAAGGCCCGAAGGTGCTGCACGACGGCGGGATCGAAGCGCTGGCCGCCGCGCGCAGCAGCCGGGCGGACTACCCGGAGACGATCAAGCATCCGGCCGCGACCCCGCCGGTCCGCTCGGCGGACATCCAGCTGCGCCGTGCCGGTGGCGAACCCAGTCGCGCGAAATTGGTCTTGATCAAGCGCGCGATCAATCAGTGGCTCGGCCGCACCCAGCACGGCATCATCGGCGTCACCAGGGAAGACGCCTACTGGTGGCATGTCTCGCTGTTCGACCACGTGGTGGTCACCGACGCCTCGCAATCCGGCGTCCGTGTGCGTCAGCGCGACAAGGCCCGCGCGCTGCGATTGCTGCGTCGCATGGTGCGTGTGCTGCGGCGCTTGCGCCGGGAGCTGCCCGCCCTGCAGGCGCAGTACCGCGCCGCCATGCCGGAGCTGACCAGCCGCGAGAACTGGGAACGGTTGTACGGGATCGAGAAGTCCGGCGCTCGGCGCGCCTGATCCGAGTGCCCCCGAAACCGCGTTGACCGGTTCCGGGGGCATGCCCGTATCTTGCGCGCGTCAGAGAAAGAGGTCGGTGGTCAATTCGCCGTCGCCGGGCGTGACGCGGTACTTGTCCAGGTCGGTGATGCCGTGCGCGGCCAGGACCTCGTCGTCGATGAAGAAGTTGCCGCTGGTCTCCTTGCCGGGCGAGGTCAGCACCAGGTAGGCGGCGTCGGCGTAGATGTCGGGGGTGCGGGAGGTGGAGATCATCTCCTCGCCGCCGAGCAGGTTCTTCACCGCCGCGGTGGCGATCGTGGTGCGCGGCCACAGCGAGTTGACGCCGATGCCGTCGCCCTTGAGTTCCTCGGCCAGCCCCAGCGTGGTCAGCGACATGCCGTACTTGGCGATGGTGTAGCCCAGCGCCATGCCCGCCCACTTGGGGTCCAGGTTGAGCGGCGGGGACAGCGTCAGGATGTGCGGGTTGCGCCCGGCCTTCGCCGATTCGCGCAGATGCGGGATGCTCAGTTTGGACAGCAGGAAGCTGCCCCTGCAGTTGATGTCCTGCATCAGGTCGTACTTCTTCATCGGCAGCGCGTCGGTGGGGGACAGGTCGATCGCGGAGGCGTTGTTCACCACGATGTCGATGCCGCCGAACCGCTCGACCGTCCGGCGCACGGCCTCGGCCACCGACTCGTCGACGCGGACGTCGCCCACGAACGGCAGCACCTGCCCGCCGGCCGCCTCGAGTTCCGCGGCGGCGGTGTGGATGGTGCCGGGCAGCTTGGGATGCGGCTGATCGGTCTTCGCGATCAGGGTGATGTTCGCGCCGTCGGCCGCGGCCCGCTTGGCGATCTCCAGCCCGATGCCGCGACTGCCGCCGGACATGATCATCGTCCGGCCCGCTAGCGGCTTGGATCCCGGTTCCGTCATCTGACCTGCTCCTTCGTTTCCGCCGCAGGCAGCAGCCCGCGGCTGTACGCGCTTGCAGACCAATCGTAAACCCGCTCGCTATGCAACCAGTTGCATAGCAGGTGCGAAGAGAGGGCACCGGCGCGCCGGTGCCCTCTCTCGGTTCAGGCCGTCGCGGCGATCAGCACGATGTTCAGCAGGAACATCAGGCCGACCAGGGCCCACACGATGTACAGGAACAGCATGCCCGGCGCCTTCTGCGGAACCGGCCCGATCGCGCCGTTGAGGAAGATCACCACCGGCGCCTTGTAGTAGAACCGGGTGGCCTGCCCCTCGGCGATCGGCACGGTCACGTTGGCCGGACCCATGTCGAACAACCAGGGGGTGGTGACCCGGACGTGGTACTGGCCGGGGCCGACCGGAATGTGGTTCGCGCCCCAGCGGGTGTTGGGCACACGCTGCCCGTTGACCAAGATCTTCGGCTTGGTCAGCGCGAGCATGAACGTCCAGAGCGAATACGAGGCATCGATGGTGATGCCAGGCGGATCAGCGGGCGCGCCGTAGCCCTGCGGACCGAACTGTTGCGGCTGACCGTACGGTTGCGGCTGGCCATACGGCGGCTGCCCGTAGGGCTGCGGCTGCCCGTACTGCGGTGCCTGCTGGCCGAATTGGGGCGCAGGCTGCCCGTACGGCGGCTGGCCCGGCTGCGGTTGGGCGAGGTGCGGTTGACTCGGATGCTGCCCCGCGGGCGGCGCGTACTGCGCGGGCGCCTGCGGCGGCGGGTACTGGCCGACTGGCGGCTGCTGACCGAATGTCGGCTGTCCGGGCCATTGGCCGGGCTGCTGACCGGGTGGCGGGTACCCGCCGGGCTGACTCATCTATCCCTCCCAGATAGCGAACGATGCGAGGGGCACCCTACCGTGCCCCCGCTCGATCAGCGTCGCGAGTTCCGTTCCCGGAACATCTTGCGGTGGTGCTTGGTGATGTCCCGCCAGGCTCGCTCGCGTTCGGCTCGCAGCCGCTTGTCGGTGCGCGCCAGCATCCACTCGTTCTCCCGCGCCAGCTTGTCGTAGCTGTCGAGCCTGCGCTGGGTGAGTTCGCCGTTGTCGATCGCCTCCCGCACGGCGCACCCCGGTTCGCCGTGGTGAGCGCAGTCGCCGAAACGGCACTGCGCGGCAAGGGTTTCGATGTCGCTGAAGGTCTTCTCGATGCCTTCGCCCGCGTCCCACAGTCCGACGCCGCGCAGCCCGGGGGTGTCGATCAGGGTGCCGCCGCCGGGCAGCGGGCGCAGCTCCCGGTGCACCGTGGTGTGCCTGCCTTTCTTGTCGGTGTCGCGGACCGCGTTGGTGGCGAAGACCTCCGCGCCGAGCAGCGCGTTGGCGAGGGTGGACTTCCCAGCGCCGGAGGGTCCGAGCAGCGCGACGGTGCCGTCGAGCAGCGCCGTGAGCACGTCGAGCCCGAGGCCGGTGCTCGCGCTCACCTCGAGCACGGCTGCGCCAGGTGCCGCGGCGCGGACCTGGGCGAGCGGAAGGTCTTCGGCCGCGTCGGCCTTGGTGAGCAGCACGATCGGCTGGGCGTTGCTCTCCCAGACGAGCGCGAGCATGCGTTCGATGCGGCCGAGATCCACGTCGCCGTCGGCGGCGGTGCAGATCAGCACGGTGTCGACATTGGCGGCGAGCACTTGGCCATGCGATCGGCCGGATGCGGAGGACCGCGTGATCGCCGACCGGCGCGGCAGCAACCGGCGCACCGCGGAGCCGGCATCGATGGTCACCCAGTCGCCGGTGCACAGTCCGCCGACCTCGGAATCGGGGCGCGGGCAACGGGCGCGGGTGAGCCCGTTCGGCGTGGCGACGTCGCATTCACTGCGATCCATCCGGATCACACGCGCGGGCACACAGTCTTCCTCGATCATCGAGGCGTAATGCGAGGCGACGGCTTCGGTCCAGCCGTAAGGGACGAGAAGGTCGTGGTCGACCATGATGGAAGGAATCCTTCGTCGGGCGCCGAACCCGACGGAGGGTTCAGCGAGCGGAGAATGAGGGGGAGTTTCGTGTGGCGGCATGACGGACGTCAGCGCGCCTGAGCACGGCAACCCGAACGTTCCTCGTCACGGTCCACACCTCCTTACCTCTCTCGCAGTCCCCATCACCTTCGCATCCGCCCCCCGCCGCTCGCAACCGAATTTCGGGCCTCGCGCATCGAGCCGATGCGCTACCCGGCCTCAGTCCGGTTTGCCGAACTGCTCGTGCCGGCCGAGGGAGCGCAGGTGGAACCATTCGCGCAGGCCCGCCGGGTCGCGGCGGGTGACGAGGAAGAACCAGGAAAAGCGAATCCACTCCTGCGGCAGCAGCTTTCGCATACCGGGCTGAGACATCAGGTAGCCGCGATTGCGGTAGGTGAAATAGCGCTTCACCGGATCGTCGGGGTATTGCGTGTGCATCCGCCCGCCGAGAATCGGCTTGAACTCGGCGGCGCCGTTGGGATGCAGATACGCCGTCTGCAGGCAGGTGCCGAACGGCAGCCCCGAGCGCACCAGCCTGCGATGCACCTCCACCTCGTCACCGCGCACGAACAGGCGCAGGTCGGGCACGCCGATCACGTCCACCGCCTGCGCGGAGATCAGCGCGCCATTGAACAGCGAGGCGATGCCGGGGAGGAAATCGTCGTCGCCGAGTTCCGAGCGCAGCCTGCGCCAGACCACGCCGCGGCGCAGCGGGAAGGCGAGACGGTCGGGCTCGTCGATATCGCAGACCACCGGTGAGACCTCGACCAAACCGTGCCGGCTCGCGCAGTCCAGCAGCGTGGACAACACGTCGGGGCCTTCGGGTCTGCCGTCGTCGTCGGCCAGCCACACCCAGTCCGCGCCGATGCTCAACGCGTGCAGCATGCCGAGCGCGAACCCGCCCGCGCCGCCGAGATTGTGCGCCGAGCCCAGGTAGGTGGACTCCACCGGTTGGTCGCGCACCAGATCGGCGACCTCGGATTCGTTGCCGTTGTCCACCACGATCAGGTGATCCACCGGCCGGGTCTGCGAGGTGACGACCTTCAGCGACTCGGCGAGCAGTTCGCGGCGCTTGTGCGTGACCACGACGGCCACGATGCGCTGCTGTGCGTTCGGCTCCGCCGCTACGGACTTCGCGGCGAGTTCGACGACATCCTCCGGCACGGAGCCGATCCGGGCCTGCGCCCCTTCGTCGATCGGGGTGTCCTGCCCGGTCGGCTCACTCATGCTGCGGCCTTTCCGGCATGAGCGGGGCGCTGCGTGGTTACGCTTCGCTGCCGCCTCCGGGCCTGACCGCTCATGCTGTGTCGGTTGTCGGCATGAGCGGGGCGCTGCGTGGTTACGCTTCGCTGCCGCCTCCGGGCCTGACCGCTCATACTGTGTCGGTTGTCGGCATGAGCGGGGCGCTGCGTGGTTACGCTTCGCTGCCGCCTCCGGGCCTGACCGCTCATGCCTGGTTCCGCTCCAATTCTCGGTCGTCCGACTTCTCGGCCCGTTCGGCTTCCATCTCGCGCAGCACGGTCGCGACGTGATTCCCCGCCTCCGGCCCCTCATAGGCTCGCACCACTTCTTCGATGCCGCCACGCAACCGGATCTGGCCGTGGTCGATCCACAGCGCCGTATCGCACAGTTGCGCAAGGAATTCGTTGGAATGGCTGGCGAAGACCAGGATGCCCGAACGCGCCACCAGCGACTGCAACCGCTTGCGGGCCTTCTTCATGAATTCCGCGTCGACCGCACCGATGCCCTCGTCGAGCAGCAGGATCTCCGGATCGATCGAAGTGACCACGCCCATCGCGAGACGCACCCGCATACCGGTGGAATAGGTGCGCAGCGGCATGGACAGGTATTCGCCGAGCTCGGTGAAATCCGCGATCTCATCGATCTTCGACAGCATCTGCTTGCGAGTCTGCCCGAGGAACAGCCCCCGGATGATGATGTTCTCGTACCCGGAGATTTCCGGATCCATGCCGACGCCGAGGTCGAACACCGGCGCCACCCGTCCGCGGATGCGCGCGCTGCCGCGCGAGGGCTCGTAGATCCCCGAAAGCAGGCGCAGCAGCGTCGATTTGCCCGCGCCGTTGTGCCCGACCAAGCCGACCCGGTCGCCCTCTTTCAGCGACAGGTTGATGTCCCGCAGGGCCTCGACCACGACGACGTCGGATTTGTTGCGTCCGATCGCGCCGCCCGCCTTGCCGAGGAACGCCTTTTTCAACGACCGCGATTTGGCGTCGAAGATCGGGAATTCGACCCAGGCCTCCTGGGTCTCGATACTCACACGACTCATCGGGGCGCTCCTATACCCAGTACGGTACGCGCGAACGGAACTGCTTCATGGCGAGGATCGCCACGATCCAGCCCAGCAGGGTGATCACGCCGACCACCACCCAGTGCCGCGGTTCCTGCGGTTCGCCGAGCAGGGGCGCCCGGACGATTTCGAGATAGTGGAACGTCGGCACGAGTTCGGCCAGCTTCGCGCGGTCGCCGTTGCCCATCTGCGATTGCAGCGTCTTGGTCGTCCACATGACCGGGGTCAGCACGAACAGCATGAGTGTTGTGCTGCCGAGAATCGGCGCGATGTCGCGGTAACGCGTGCTGAAGATGCCGAACACGATCGACACCCACATCGAATTCAGGAAGATCAGCGCGATCGCCGGAATCGCCATGAGGCTGGCCACCCCGAGATGGCGCCACACCCCGAACGCGGCGAGCATCACCAGGTAGATGACCATGTTGTGGGCGAAGAACAGCAGTTGCCGCCACACCAACCGGTAGACGTGCACGCTCAGCGCCGAGGGAAGCTGCTTGATCAGGCCCTCGTTGGCGATGAAGACCTCCGAACCCTCCAGGATGCTCGCGCTGATCACATTCCAGATGATCAGCCCGACCGTCACGTACGGCAGGTACTCGCGCAGCGGCTGGCCGAGCAGCGCCGCGTACAGCACACCCATCGCGACGGCCTGCAAGCCGGTGGCGATGGTGATCCAGAACGGCCCCAGCACCGAGCGGCGGTAGCGCTGCTTGATGTCCTGCCAGCCGAGCGACAGCCACAACTCCCGCTGGGCGAAGCCGCCTGCGAAGTCCTGGAACGCGCGCCGGAACGTCTGCGAGTCGGGCACGATCTTCGCCTCGGTGGCACCGGCGTGCAGGGTCTGCGTCTCCGGTGCGGCCGCGCTCACCGCGGCCTCCGGTGCGTCGTCGCCGGACGGACCCGTGTGCTCGCCCGATGGGGTCGGCGAGCTGTCATCTGAACGCGCTTGGTCATCGGAACCAACTGAGCTCTCTTCAGGACGCACCGCACCCGGTTCGGAGACCGAGTCGGAGCGAGCGGCAGCGGCGGGCACGGTGCACGAGACTACCCCGGCGGCTTCCCGCCCACGTGTGGCACACGCGCGTCGCCGGTCTCACAGGTACTGGCCGGAACCGCCGGTGACGTGACCGGCTTGGCCGCCGCGCGGGTCGGCGGCATTGAGTCCGGGCGGCAGCGCGCCCTGACGCATCTGCTCGAGCTGCGCGCGGGCGGCCATCTGCTGGGCGAACAGCGCGGTCTGGATGCCGTGGAACAGGCCCTCCAGCCAGCCGACCAGCTGGGCCTGCGCGATCCGCAGCTCGGCGTCGGAAGGTACGGCGTCGTCGGTGAACGGCAGGGTGAGCCGCTCGAGCTCGTCGCGCAGTTCGGGGGCCAGGCCCTGCTCCAGCTCACGCACCGAGGACGTGTGGATCTCCTTGAGGCGATTGCGGCTGGCCTCGTCCAGCGGAGCGGCGCGCACTTCCTCGAGCAGCTGCTTGATCATGGTGCCGATCCGCATGACCTTCGCGGGCTGCTCGACCATGTCGGCGAGCGACTCGCCGGCGTCGTCCCGGTCGTCCTTCTTGTCCTTGTTATCGTCGGTCACCACCTGCGCGGTGAAGGGCGCCTCCGATCCGGCAGCGGCGGGGATGGCCAACGGCCTGCCGTCGGGTCCGACAACGACGATGTGGTCCGGTGCCTCGTCCGAGTGCGTCATGGTCCCTATCATGTCGTGTTCGCTCGGAACGCGCTAAGCCGGTGCTCCGCGGGCGGGCGCACCGGGCAGGGTGCGGCGCGTGTCGCCGGTACGCACCGCCGTGCGAGCCGGCGTTCTATTCTGTTCGGGTCGTGTGGTTCGGATTTGTCGAAAGTCGGTCGCCATGCTGAGTCCCAGGTCGCTGTGCTCTCGCCACGATGTGGAGGGGAACGCGGTTACACAGGCTCGCCCGCTGCCCTTAGAGTGGCCAGCATGACTTACGACGTCGCGCGGGTTCGGGGCCTGATACCGTCCCTGGGCGACGGCTGGATCCATCTCGACCCGCAAGCGGGGATGCTGGTCCCGGACGCGGTATCCCGAGCGGTTTCCACGGGTTTTCGAACCTCTTCTTTCTCCCATATCGGCCGAACCGCCGCGGCCGTGCGCAGCGCGGCGATTCTGGACGCGGCTCGCGAAGCCGTGGCGGACCTGGTCGGCGGCGACCCGGCGGGTGTCGTGCTCGGCCCCGACCGCGCGGTGCTGCTGGCCTGGCTCGCCGAATCCCTGAGTTCCCGTCTCGGCCTCGGCACCGGCATCGTGCTCTCCCGGCTGGACGACGAGGCCAACGTCGCGCCGTGGCTGCGCATCGCCAACCGCTACGGCGCGCACGTGCGCTGGGCGGAGGTGGAGATCGAGACCTGCGAGATGCCGTCCTGGCAGTTCGAAGAGCTGATCGGACCGACGGCGCGCCTGGTCGCGCTCACCGCGGCCTCGCCCATCGTCGGCTCGGCGCCCGCGGTGCGAGTGGCCGCGGACCGGGTGCACGAGGTGGGCGGCCTGCTGGTGGCGGACGCGTTCGGCGCCGCGCCCTACGCGCTGATCGACATCGAGGAACTGAACGCCGACGTCGTCGCGCTGAGCGCCCCGGCATGGGGCGGTCCGCAGATCGGCGCGCTGGTCTTCCGCGACCCCGCGTTCCTGGACCGGATCCCGTCCATGTCGCTCAACCCCTACGCCAAGGGCGCCGAGCGGCTCGAGGTCGGCGGGCACCAGTACGCGTTGCTCGCCGGCCTGACCACCTCGATCGACTTCCTGGCCGGGCTGGACGAGCGGGCGCACGGCACCCGGCGCGAGCGGCTGGAGATGTCGATCACCTCGTTGCAGGACTACCACGACCAGCTGTTCGAGCACTTGATGAGCGTGCTCGACTCGATCCCCAGTCTCACCGTGATCGGCCGTGCGTCCACCCGCATTCCCACGGTCAGCTTCACCCTCGCTGGCATGCAGGCGGAGAAGGTCGCGGCGAAGCTCGCCGACAACCGGATCGGCACGGTGAGCGGCGTGCACGGCGGCAGCAGGCTGCTGGACGCGCTCGGCGTCAACGACGAGGGCGGCGCGGTGACCATCGGCCTCGCGCCCTACACCACCAAGTTCGAGATCGATCAGCTCGGCAGGGCGCTGCTGGCGCTGGAGTGAGCGCCGCTCACAGGTCGGCTACTCGCAGCACCACCTTGCCGAACACCTCGCCGGAATCCAGCAGCCGGTGTGCTTCGGCGGCCTCTTCGATCGGCACTTCGGCCGCGATGACGGGCGCCACCGTGCCGTCGGCGATCAACGGCCACAGCTGCTTGCGCACCTCGGCCACGATCTCGGCTTTGCTGCCCGGGCCGGTCGCGGGCCGCGCGCGCACGTTGGTCGCGTGGACCGTGCCCCATTTGCGCAGCAGCACGCCCAGGTTCAGTTCGGCGGTCACCCCGCCCTGCATGCCGATCACCACGAGGTGGCCGTGCTCGGCCAGCGCGTCGACGTTGCGTCCCAGGTAGGCCGCGCCCATGTTGTCGAGGATGACGTCCGCGCCCGAGCGCTCGGCGCGCACGGCGGCGACGAAGTCGTCCTGCTTGTAGTTGATCAGCACGTCCGCCCCGAGCTCCGCGCAGCGCGCCAGCTTCTCTGCCGATCCAGCGGTCACCGCGACGCGCGCGCCGATGGTTTTGGCGACCTGGATGGCGTGCGTGCCGATCCCGCTGCCGCCGCCGTGGATCAGCACCAGCTGACCGGCCCGCAGACCCGCCGTCATCACCAAGTTCGACCACACGGTGGCCGCCACCTCCGGCAGCCCGGCAGCGGCCCCGATATCGAGACCGTCCGGGACCGGAAGCACCTGGGTGGCGGGCACTACGACCCGCTCGGCATAGCCGCCGCCGGACAGTAGCGCGCATACGCGGTCGCCGACCGCCCAGTCGCGTACTCCGTCGCCGATTCCGGCGATCACGCCGGAGCATTCCAGGCCGAGCAGCGGGCTGGCGCCCGGCGGGGGCGGATAGAAACCCTGACGTTGCAACAGGTCGGCCCGGTTGACGCCCGCGGCGGCCACCTCGATGAGCACTTCCCCGTGTCCCGGTTTCGGTTCCGGCACCTCGGACAAGACCATGACCTCGGGACCGCCGGCACCGTTCAGATCAATCGCGCGCACCGTGCCATAGTGCTCCGCGCGGAACGACACCCGCGCGCTGGCCCCCCGAGCCGGCGTTTCCGGACCGATCCGGCAAGCGGCCTGCGGTGACCGGCGTCACGGACTACCGTTCGGTTGGTGAGTGGCGGCTTCATCGATTTCCAGAACGAGATCTACCTCGGCGGCCTGGGTGGCGTGACACCCGAATTGCCCATGACCGCAGCGGGTTTGGAGTCGCTGGCGCAGCAACGGCTGGATCCGGCCGCGTTCGCCTACGTGGCGGGCAGCGCCTCGGCGGAACGCACCGCCGCGGCAAATCGGTCCGCCTTCGACCGCTACCGCATCCTGCCTCGGATGCTGCGCGGCTCCACCGGCCCCGGCGCGCGGGACCTGTCCGTCGAGGTGCTCGGAACGAAATTGGCCGCACCCGTGCTCACCGCGCCGATCGGCGTCCTGGAACTCCTGCACGAAGACGGCGAGGTGATCGTCGCCGAGGTGACGAAGGAACTCGGCATCGGCACGGTGCTGTCCACCGCCGCTTCCTCGACCATCGAGGACGTCGGCGCGGCGGCGGGGCCGTGGTGGTACCAGCTGTACTGGCCCGCGGACGAGGAACTGGCCTGCTCTTTCGTCCGGCGCGCCGAGCGGGCCGGTGCTTCGGCGATCGTGGTCACCGTGGACACTCCGGTCCTGGGGTGGCGGCCGCGCGACCTGGAACAGGCGCACCTGCCGTTCCTGCACGGCAAGGGCATCGCCAACTATCTGTCCGATCCGGTGTTCCGTGCCAAGCTGCCCGCCGCGCCGGAGGAGAGCGAGGAGGCGATGCGCGCGGCCATCCTCACCTGGGTGGGACTGTTCGGCAATCACGCGCTACGGCTCGCCGACCTCGCGCTGCTGCGAGAATGGACCGACCTTCCGATCGCGGTGAAGGGCATCCTGCACCCTGACGACGCCCGCCAGGCGGTGGACGCGGGCGCCGACGCGGTCGTGGTGAGCAATCACGGCGGCCGCCAGGTGGACGGCTCGATCGCGGCGCTGGACGCGCTGCCCGCGGTGGTGGCCACCATCGGCGACCGCGCCGACGTGCTGTTCGACTCCGGGCTGCGCACCGGGTCCGACGTGCTGGTCGCGCTGGCTCTGGGCGCGAAGGCGGTGTTGTACGGGCGGCCGTGGGCCTACGGACTCGGCCTGGCGGGCGCCGCGGGGGTAACGCACGCGCTGCGCACGTTGCTCGCCGATTTCGACTCCGCGCTCGGGCTCGCCGGGTGCACGAACCCGGCCGCGGTGAACCGCGCACTGCTGTCCACGGTGCGCTGACCTGCGGAAGTTGCCCATTTCCGCAGTTCGCCGCGCATAGAATGACCACCGTGCATCCCGAACCGAGCGGTCGCGTCGTGGCCGAGCCGCGCTGGCTCACCCCGGCCCAGCAGCGCGCATGGCGCGCCTACATGGACGGCCATCAGCGCCTGATGACGGCACTGAATCGTCAGCTGCAACGTGACAGCGACCTGACCGTCGCCGAATACCGGATCCTCGTCCTGCTCTCCGAAGCGCCCGACCGCTCGTTGCGGATGAGCGAGCTGGCCGACGGCGTGCTGTCCTCGCGCAGCAAGCTGACCCATCAGATCCGGCGGCTGGAGGCGCAGCAGATGGTCCGCCGCAACACCTGCCTCGAAGACGGCCGCGGCGTGCTGGCCGAACTCACCGACGAGGGCCTGCGCCGCCTGCAAGCCGCCGCGCCAGGACACGTCGAGGCCGTCCGCAGCCATTTCATCGATCTACTCGCCCCGGCCCAGCTCGAGGTGATCGCCGACGTCTTCGGCCGCGTCGACGAGGAAATCGGCAAGCACTCCGGCTGAGCCGTCCGCTACGATCAGGTCCCTGGAGACGTGGCAGAGCGGCCGAATGCACTCGCCTTGAAAGCGAGCGTCGCGAGAGCGACCGGGGGTTCAAATCCCTCCGTCTCCGCTCCACTCGCTGGGTGAGCCATGCTCATGGAGCATGAGCCGGGGCTCGTTTCGCAATGTTTTGTGGGGGTGCAACCCCCGCACCCCGCCCGGCGGGCTTCGCCCCCGGACCCCCGCTTATGGTCGGGCCGCTCGCCGTTGGGCTTCCCGCTGGTGGTCGGGCCACCTGCTGGTTGTTGTACTTCCGCTGGGGTCGGTTTGCCTGCTGGTGGTTGGGCTTGCCCGCTGATGGGTGGCACTTGCCGATGGCTGGGCCTTTGGCCGGCAGTCGAGTCACTTCCGATGGCCCGGCCGCTGGTCTGCGGTGCGGTCACCTGCCGATGGCCGGGCCTTCTGTCGTCAGGACTTTCGCTGATGGGTGGGCCGAATATGGTTCGGCACCGTTCGCTTCGAATCCGCGCTGGTTACAGGGCCGCGTCGGTGCGGAAGTCCCTGCGGACGAAGTTGGGCCGGATGTCGAGGTCGGGTGGGTCGTAGTAGCGGTGGAAGGTGGGGGTGAGGCCGGAGGAGATCGGCGGGTTGATCCAGGACCAGTCGGTGGGGCAGGCGCGGCCGGCGGCCTCCTCGCGCTTGACGTGATCGCAGAACTGTTTGGCGACGGTGTGGTGGTCGACGATGGACACGCCCGCCTTGCGGAAGCTGTGCAGCACCGCGCGGTTGAGTTCGACCAGAGCCTGATCGCGCCAGAGGTTGCGCTCCGCCCGGGTGTCCAGGCACATCATCTCCGCGATCAGCGGGAGCATGTTGTAGCGGTTGGCGTCGCTGAGATTGCGCGCGCCGATCTCCGCGCCCAGATACCAGCCGTTGAACGGCGCGAACGGATACGTCATGCCGCCGACCTCGAGATTCATGTTCGACACCGCGGGCAGCGCGTGCCAGCGCAGGCCCAGACCGGCGAACCACTCGAACTCCGGGTGTTCGAGGTGCACCTCGCGTGCGAGCTCGGGCGGAATGTCGAACCAGCGTATCGGCTCGTCCGGCGCACTGATCAGCAGCGGGAGGATGTCGAAAGGCGTTCCGGCGCCACGCCACCCGAGCTCCATGGCGAGTTCGGTGAGTTCGACGTTGGCGGCGTCGCCGGTGACCGTGCCGTCCCCGTTGCGATAGCCCGCGTAGCGGATGATCTGCGGGCTGACGATGCGGAACTCGCACCCGTCCGGCTGCCGCGGCGGCCCTACGGTGATCATCGACTGGATGGCGCCGTTGTTGGTCGCCATGTGCAGGTGCTGCCAGCAGACTTCGGCCAGATCGCGCGCCGAGCGGACCCGTCGGGCGTCGAGCAGTTTCAACGAGCGCCAATGCTTGCGCCCCACGCAGCGAGCGTGGTTGCGCCAGGCGAGTCTGGCTCCGATCAGGATTTCCTCCGCGGTCTGGAGATAGGAGCCGGTTTGTTCGAGTTGCTCCAGTGCGCAGCGGCGGCGCTGCGCGCTCAGGTGCGCCAATTCGGGCAGCCGGAAGAACTCGTCACACTCCCGCATCCGGCGTTGCAGATCGGCTGAAGAAGACTTTGTATCCGTTACGTTCTCGATCGAAACGGGTGACACTGGATTCACGGTGTTCTCCGGTCGGGCATGAGTGCTGCGGTGGAACAGACGAATCGAGCGGAATACGCGCGGGAAGCGCAGCGGGCGCCGCTTTCCTCGCGGGAAATCCCCCGGCTAGATGCCACGAAATAGCTTTCATTCGAGCCCAACTCAGAAGACGCCGGGGCCGTCGCGGCTGCGAACCGGGCGGCCGGTCTGTACGGAGCGGCGAAGCTCAGTGCCGTGACCTCGACGCCAGTGGCGTTGATACGTGATCATGCCCGTCCTAGTTCGATACCCGGAAAAGGCCCGGCGCTCAGCGTACGGCGGGTGTGCTGACGGTGTGCCACGATTTGCTGGATTTGCTGGATCGCCCGGAGAAGCGGACTCGTGCCGGCGCGGTCGAGTATCGTTGGCAGGTCGTCGTTTCGGGGGTCGAGGGGTTCACTCGTGCGCAGTGTCATCGGAATGACTGTCACCGTCGTCGCCCTGCACGTCCTCGGCTGGGGGACGCTTCTGCTGTTCGTCGCGCCGAACCACTATGTGATCGACGGATCGGTCTTCGGCGTCGGCCTCGGGGTGACGGCGTACACGCTCGGCATGCGGCACGCGTTCGACGCCGACCACATCGCCGCCATCGACAACACCACGCGAAAATTGGTGGCGGAGAGCGGCAAGCGGAAGGTCCAGACGGTGGGCTTGTGGTTCGCGCTGGGCCATTCCACCGTGGTGTTCGCGCTCGTGGCGTTGCTCGCGTTCGGGGTGCGGGCGCTGGCGTCCAGCTTGGAAGACGAGGATTCGGCCCTGCAACGCTGGACCGGCCTGTGGGGCACCAGCGTCTCGGGCACGTTCCTGATCCTGATCGGTCTGCTCAATCTGGTCTCGCTGGTGGGGATCTGGCGGGTATTCCGGCAGATGCGCCGCGGCGAATTCGACGAGGCGCAGCTGGAACGGCAGCTCGACAGCCGGGGCCTGCTCAACCGGGCGCTGCGGCCGGTGCTCGGCCTCGTCCGCAGGCCGAGGCACATGTATCCGGTGGGCGTGCTGTTCGGCCTCGGTTTCGACACCGTCACCGAGGTCGGTCTGCTCGTGATCGCGGGCGGCGCGGCGGCGACCGGCCTGCCCTGGTATTCGATCCTGGTGCTGCCCGTGCTGTTCTCGGCGGGCATGGCGCTGTTCGACTCGCTGGACGGATCGTTCATGAGCTTCGCCTACGACTGGGCCTTCGCGAAACCGGTGCGCAAGATCTACTACAACCTGGTGATCACCGGCCTGTCGGTGGCGGTGGCGCTGTTGATCGGCGGGCAGGAGATCGTCTCCATCTTCGCCGAGCGGTTGGAGGTCGAATCGGGCGTCGTCGCCTGGATCGGGAACCTCGACCTGGGCGATCTCGGGTACATCATCGTCGGGCTGTTCGTGCTCACCTGGGCGATCGCCGTCGCGGTGTGGCGTTTCGCCGGAGTGGAGCGGCGCTGGCAGGACGGTCTGGCCGCACGGTGAGTTCTCGGACACGGCGACGGCCTTCCGTCGGCCCTCGATGTCTCTGGCAGGATGGGTCGCATGCTCTGTCGCCGCGGGGTGCGGCGTTGGCTTTCCAGCGCCCTGATCAGTGCCGCACTCGTCTCCGGTGTGGTGTCGTTGGGTGCTCCACAGGTCACGGCGGCGCCCGGAAACACGCCACCGGTCAACACCGGATCCGCCGACGGTCCAGGCCCGGCCGAGCCGACCAGTAAACAGCCGTCGACCCCGCGGATCGAGCGCATCGAACCGATCAACGATCGCTGGCTGCGGGTCTATGTCGCCTCGCCCGCGATGAGCCGGGTGGTCGAGGTGCAGGTGCTGTTGCCGCGCGATCAGTCGCGCCCGCGCCCCACCGTCTACATGCTCGACGGCCGCAGCGCGAGCCCCGACAGCAACAACTGGACCGAACTCGGGCACGCCGACCGCTTCTACGCCGACAAGGACGTCAACGTCGTGCTCACCGTCGGCGGGCCGGCCAGTTTCTACACCGACTGGCAGCAGCCCGACCCGGTGCTGGGCACCAACAAGTGGGAAACGTTCCTGACCAAGGAGCTGCCCCCGCTGATCGACGCGAAGTTCGACGGCAACGGCGTCAACGCGGTCATGGGCGTCTCGATGGGCGCGGAGGCCGCGATGATGCTCGCCTTCCGGCAGCCGACGCTCTACCGAGCGATCGGGGCGCACAGCGGCTGCTTCTCCATGGGCACCGACATCGGCCAGGCGCAGGCGCGGGCCGTGGTCGCCACCTACATGGGCGAGCCGGACAACATGTTCGGCAAGCAGGATGACCCGGACTGGCTGGCGCACGACGTCACCCTGCACGCGGACGCGTTGCGGGGCAAGACGATCTACCTCTCGGTCGGCAGCGGTCTGCCCGGCGTGCACGACGTGCCTGGCACGCCGAACGTCGACCTGCCCAGCGCCATCACCTTCGGCGGCCCGCTGGAGGCCGCGACCAACGCCTGCACCCGGCGGCTCACCGACCGGCTGCGGTCGCTCGGCATCCCGGTCACCGCGCACTTCCGCGCCACCGGCACGCACTCCTGGCCGTACTGGGAGGACGAACTCGCCCTCTCCTGGCCGACCATCGCGCCCGCGATCGGCGTCCGCTAACCGAGGAACCGGGCGAGCACCTCCGGCTCGGCGGCGAAGCTCAGGAACAGGTCGTTCTCGTGCGGGTCGCCGATGGTGACGCGCACGCCATCGGTCCCGTACGGCCGCACCAGCACCCCGGCCGCCGCGCTGGCCTCGCCGAACTCGGCGCTGCGCGCGCCGAGCGGCAGCCAGACGAAGTTCGCCTCACTCGGCGGCACCGGGTACCCGGCCGCCACCAGCGCGTCGCGCACCCGCTCGCGTTCGACGACCAGCAGATCCGTGCGATCCAGCAATTCGTGGCGCGCCTCCAGCGACGCGACCGCCGCCGCCTGCGCGAGCCTGCTCACGCTGAACGGGATGTGCACCTTCAGCAGCGCGGTGATCACGGCCGGATCGCCCACCGCGTAGCCCACCCGCAGCCCGGCCAGGCCGTAGGCCTTGGAGAAGGTGCGCAGCACAACCACATTGGGTCTGGTCCGGCCGATCTCGACGCCGTCGGGGTGGTCGGCCAGGCGCACGTATTCGTAGTACGCCTCGTCCAGCACCACCAGCACGTGCGACGGCACCGCGTCCAGGAACCGGATCAGCTCGGTGCGGCCGACCGCGGTACCGGTCGGGTTGTTCGGGTTGCAGACGAAGATCAACTTGGTGTGCTCGGTGACGGCGGCCGCCAGCGCGTCCAGATCGTGCACCTGACCGGCCGTGAGCGGCACCTGCACCGCGGTGGCGTTGCCCACCTTCGTCACGATCGGGTACGCCTCGAACGAGCGCCAGGCGAACAGCACCTCGTCCGACGGTGACGAGCAGGTGATCTGCACCAGTTCCTGGCACAGCGCCACACTGCCGCAACCGACCGCGACATTCTCGAAGCCGACCCCCAGGAACTCGGCCAGCGCCGTCCGCAGCTCGGTGGACTGGTTGTCCGGATACCGGTTGGCCAGTTCGGCCGCTTCGGCGATGGCTTTGGCGGCGGCGGGCAGCGGACCGACGGTCGTCTCGTTGCTGGCCAGCTTGACCGCGCCTGGATTGCTGCGGCCGGGGGTGTACGCCGGGATCGATTCGAGGTCCGGCCGGATCTGCGCTGTCACACTCCAACCCTAATCCGCGCCGGAAAAAGCCCGATCGGCGTACCGGAAATTCTCTTGGATATAGGCCCTCACGTGCAATTTCTACCGAAGATCAGCAACTCGCCCTACGCTGGTTTCATGTCGGGCACCTACGACGATATGGCCCCGCTGCGGGCGAGCGACCAGGAAGACGAGCGGCAGACCAGCGGTGGGCAGGTGCCCATCACTGTGGTGGAGCCGGAAGGAAACGCCCGCGGCGGCATCGTGCTGCTGCACGAGTCGCGCGAGTTCACCGGCGCGTTGCGCGACCTGATGAACGCGCTGGCCGGCGAGGGGTGGACCGTGGTCGCGCCCAAGCTCTTCCATCGGGCGGACGAAGACCCCGGCGTCGGAGTCTTCGGCGACGAGCTGTTCGCGGACTTCGACGCCTGCTTCGACTGGCTCACCCGGCGCGGGGTGTTCCCCGACACCATCGGCGTGCTCGGCTTCGATTCCGCCGGCACCGCCGCGTTCCTCGTCGCGACCAACCGCCCCATCGGCGCCGCGGTGAGCGTCGCGGCGCACGGCATCACCGAGCCGCTCACCGCCGAGGCCGACGCCCTCGTGCGCGCCGCCCCCAACTTGCAGGCGCCGTGGCTCGGCCTGTTCGGCGTGGACGATCCGGCCACCCCGCCCGCCCAGGTCGACGAGCTACGCGACGCGACCGCTCGCGCCGCGGTCGCCAGCCTCGTGGTCACCTACCCCGGCCTGCACCACCGAGCCGACACCTCGGAGGCGGACGACGGCGACGCGGTCGATTCGCAGACCAGAATCTTCGATTGGTTCGACAGTAACCTACGCTGACCAGCCGTTTTGTCATCTGGTCCGTAGCTGCTGTAACCTTTCTGCTCGGCGGTTCGAAAGGACCGGTGCCCTCGAAGAGAAGGCTCCAGGAGGCGTGCCAGAGCGGCCGAATGGGACTCACTGCTAATGAGTTGTCCCTTCACGGGGACCGGAGGTTCAAATCCTCTCGCCTCCGCCACGCCCGGGAAACCGGGTACAACTGAATAACACATGCGCCCGTAGCTCAACGGATAGAGCATCTGACTACGGATCAGAAGGTTGGGAGTTCGAGTCTCTCCGGGCGCACGCGAGTAGAAGGTCCCTCCGGAATCAGCGGAGGGACCTTTTCGCATCTCTGACGACACCATTGACGACAATGTCACTCGAACAGCGCGTCCATCCGGTCACCCCGTCGCGCTGCACGGTCGCCGCCTCAACGCCCATCGTGAACAACGTCGCGCACGAGTGCCGCAGATCGTGCAACCGGATCGGCCGGGCACCTGCCTTCTTCACCAGCTGAGCGAAAGCCCGATTTACGTTCCGCGGTTCGAGCGGGGTGCCGCCGACCCGGTACAGCGCCTTCTCCAGATCAATCCGTCCAGCGACCAGGTCGACATCGAACGCTGCATCAGTCTCTGCATCGCCGGTCCCCGACAGCATCGGCGCAGTGTCCAGGTACTCAGCCACCCCTGGGTACTCAGCCTTCAGCCGTGACTCGTTGCCGAGCAGTTCGGCCAGTTGCGTTCGACGCTCCGGCGTCAGCGCGAGACCAGTCATACGATCGGTTCTCCTGACGCGCTTTGACTGTGCGAGTTGCCCCGAATTTCGCCATACAGGATCAAGAGCGCCCCGGCGGCGCTTCGCGCCGCTCGCCGCGCTGCGACACGCAGCGCGGCTGATGGGGCGTCGCTCGCGGCGCGTCGAGCGCGTCGGCGACACTCGGCCGCCGGGCCGCACCCAGTTCCTGTCTGGTCGCTTTTGCATCAACCGAAGCAGTGCTGGGCACGACGAGAGCCGTACCGACTTACTCCGCAGCCGAGCACGAATCGGCCGGCACTCTGCCCGGTCCACCGGCTGTGGTCCCGCCGAGGTCCCGGATACACAACGAGGTCACCGCATCCAGCCGACAAGGCTCGCCGGTCACCAGTTCCTCACCGGCTGCGGCGGTCTGACTGATCCGAGGGCTATCACGCCCCCCAGTGGGCATCAAGAGCGCCTACGGCGTCACTGCGTGATGGCTATCGTCACTCTTGACCCCGGAGCCTCTACGCGCGATGGCAGGCCGATAAGGGGCAGGCGCAGCCAGCCCGTCTTTGGGCGCAAACCACCACACAGCAGTCCAGCCGCTGTCACCCTCGACTCGGAGCGTTCTTTATTGCATACTCCACTACATTTGATGCCCATGGGGTGTATTTAGGGCACTTATTCCATTGCGATGACCCATCGCAATAGCCCAGCGCTCGAACGCCTTCTTGATCGGCAAAAATTGCGTCAAATTCTGATGCCGCCTGACAGGCTTCGTCCACCTCCGGGTGAATAACTCGTAAAATCTTCTCATTGGCTTCGAATACGAGCGGCATTGCCTTTGACACTAGCTCTAATATGCTTGGATCTTCGGCCATGGCTCGGAGCTGCCGGCGATAGGCCTCTTTGAGTTCCGTATTGAGTTCGATCATCGCTGAAATATCCACTTTCGGATCAGTCCAACCAACCGGAACCTCGTCAACCAGTCGCGCGCCAGCACTGATTCTCACGACATCCAAAGCATAGTGAACCATGGTATTGCGCAGGTGATACAGCAGCCTATACTCCGGGCTTCTTTCAAATAATCGGTTGAATATTTTTTGAACCTTATTGTGTTCAGAACCGTTCTCGCCAAACTTTCGCACAATCTGCTTGTAATTATGCTCCTGATGAAAATAGAGCGCAGAGCACATACTCAGGACTGCGGTCCGCATCCGCACTCCAACGGCTATGATGCCGTCGGGGTTTGCAGGTGAATACTTCGATTCTTGCAGCTCCTGGACATCAGCTTGAACCGCATTCATGAAACCTTTGAAGGTCTCCTTGACATACGTGAACACGTTGACATTGAGTATGCCGTCCAGGGTGTTGTACGCCTCGCGATAGCGCAGCACATCGGCGTCTTCAAGTCGCCGCACGTGCACATACACGACCTTCGGCTCATCCGGAGGTATCCCCTCGCGGATCAGGAGTGCATAGTGGTGCGGGCTATCTACGGCCGGAAACTCCGAGGATGTCAATGATGCCTCGCTTCGGTTCGGGACTGCGAGGCTTCACCAGCACGAAGCTGCCGAAGACCTGCGCGTGAATGAAAAGCTCTGCGAGAGAGTAGTCCTCGCCATGCCGCGTTGCACTGGATTCGCTGACGAGAAGCAGGACTACCAGCTAGCGAGGGATGCCACCAAGGGCCTCATGACCATAAGCATGCGGAGCCCACCCTACAAATCCAGCCAGATCTATGAAGGTGACGACACGGTTGACGACAACACGGACGACATCCGCGCACTCAGGCGCCGGGCGCAACGTGTGAATCCCACTGTGGCCCTGATGGTCTCGCACGTCGCCTGTGCCTACGGAGCGGAAGGTCAGGGTCCGCATCCACTCGGGCGCACTTTTCGGAGGCCCCACCAGTCTCTTTAAAGGATCCTCCGTACTTTTCAGTTGGCATCTATCGACCATTGTGGTCGGTAAGGCCGGTCGGAGGGTCGGAGATGGTACGTTGCTGGCCGGCATGCGAGATCCGTAGCATCGTTGGCGTGAGGGATGGGGGAAGTCAAACCGTTCGGACCCTTCGGTGAGGCCCGAGAGGTCTCGTCAGGACCGACGGTGTGTCCGTCGTTGGCCGGAAGATCCGGTCGCCTATCGGGCCTTGGCCGATTACCTGGAAAGGCTGCCCGCAGGCCTGTTGGCGGAGCGGACGACTTCGTCGCTTCTCAACGGCCACGGACTGGATTTCGCGGGTTCGGATCTATCCGGTCTTGACCTGCTCGGCGCAGAGCTCAGTGAGTCCACCATGAACCGGGTGCTGCTGGTCGAAGCCGATCTGTATACCGCTTGGCTCACCAGGGCTCAGCTTTCGGAAGCTGATCTGAGCGGTGCCGATCTTCGAAAGGTTCAGGGGCGTGGCTGCCACGCTCCGCGCGCGAAGTTTCGTGGTGCCGACATGCAACGATCTGACTTCGCTCAGTCCGATTTCCGTAGCGCCGACCTCTGCGGCGCACAGCTGCAACGTGCCTCGTTCTCGGGATCAGATCTACGTGATGGCAATCTTCGGGACTGCGTATTCGGGCGGACAAGACTTTCGGGGGCGCGGATGGCAGGCTGCGCGGTCGACGGTGCCAGCGGTTTGGTGATCGGACCCGTCGACATCGGCATCGGCTCTCCACATCTGCTGGATGGATTGGAGTTGCTGCGTTGGTTCACGTCGAACGGCGCAGTGGATGTCAAGGTTGGTCAACCCGCATAGGCCAATGGATCCTCGTGGTACTCACCCATACGAGTAATCTCCGCTGAAATATATGGAAATCAGTATATGGTGCCGATCCGCAGAAGATTAATGGTAGACAAAGGTCCGGTCCACAACGAATATGCGGCGTAACTGGGGGTACGTGATGGTGTTCATGACGACCGGCGAGACCATTCGCCGGATACGCAAGTCCGCCGGTATGACACAGGCGGAACTCGGTGCGCTCATTCACTTCGCACAGCCAGCCGTCTCCAACCTGGAGCGCGACGGCCCGGCGGTTTACGATGTCCGTGTTCTCCGCCGCGTGGCAAAAGCGCTGCAGGTTCCGCTTTCCATACTTGCGGTGGAGTCCGACCAGGAGGCGGACGCGAATCGACGTCAGTTCTTCAAGACGGGGGCGGTAGGTGCTGATGGCGCCATGGCAGCAGGCCGAGGGCTGTCTCGTGGTGCGGTTGGAAGCGGGCGCATCAAGGTCGGTCGAACAGATGTCGAGCGAATCGTTGACAGTATCAATCAGATTCATGAGTTGCAGTTGATAAGCGGAGGCGACCGGTTGTGCTCCATCACTGCCAACGGAGTGCGGCATGCCGAGCAGTTGTTGGACTCCGGTAGCTACACCGACCAGATCGGCAAGGCGCTGACCAGCGCTGGTGCTGAGATGATGACTGCCGCAGGGTGGGTCCACTATGACGCGGGTCGTTGGGCCGAGGCGCGTCGCTACTACGCCGATGCCGCGCAGGCGGCCACGGCGGCAGGTGATGGCATCGCCGCTGCCCATGCCTGGATCAACGCTTGCTTGCTGTCGCACCGCGAGGGTTCACGGCCGAAGGAAGGTGTCCAGCTGGCGGAGGCCGCCCAACTCGCCGCGCGGCGCAATGGAGGGCCGATGTTGCGTGCACTAGCGGCGATTCGTGAAGCGGAAGCGCGCAGCGTGATCGGTGACCGGACCGCCATGGCGGCGGCTGTGAGTCGCTCGCATCGAGCCTATGAGTCGACAAGGGGACACGACCCGGACTACCTCGCCCACCTGCCCGAAGCTCAGCTCAGTGGCTTGACCGGACTGGCATTTATGCGCCTGGGTGATCACCGGACAGCCGGCACCTACTTGCAATGCGCCGTCAACGGCACTGCGGGTTATCCGCGTGAACTGGCAGCCTGGCAGATTCGCCTAGCACAGAACTCGATTCGATCCGGAGCCATCGCCGATGGCTGCGGCACGTTGACCGCCAACTTCGACAGCCTTCGAGCCGTCGCATCAACCCGGCTTCAAACCGCCCTGGGCAAGATCGTCGACAAGTTGCGGTCGTACTCGTCGGTTCCGGAGGCACGAACATTCTTGGAAAAGTGGATGGCGGACTGATGCTGCCATAGCGCTGCCGCCGCCGGTCGGCTACACCCCGACGTGTGGGTTATTCGTTTTCAGCAATATATTCGGCAACCCGGCTGCGTAGTTTTTCGTATCGAAGGCGGGTACTTTCGTACGAGAGGCAATACGCGCGCGTGGAGTCGTATCCGCCTGGCTTTGCCTTCGGTTTGGTAAATGTGGTCCCCTCGGGAAACTGCCCGCGTGTGAGGTCGATTGCCCGACCATCCACGATATTGAAATAGTGCGACACCGTCTTATTATTGGGCAATAACGCAACGGTGTTCAAAATATCGCCACCGAGATAGTCTTGGACGACGCACGCTGTGACGGCGCATTGACCTTTCGCACGGTCGCCTCCCGTCCAGTCTCGAGCACTGCTCGTATCTTCAGCCCAGGACTCGTACAGCGCGATTGCGAGTGTCTCCAACTTTCCAAGACCCACCAGCCCAACGTACCGCGCACCGGCGCTCGCGAGTGGCACACCAGCGAGAGGGCTTCTCGGCCGATGCCGCAGTGGTGTGCCACTCGTGGTTATTTCCAGGCTGGGAGGGGCGGGAGGGGGCCGGTGAGGTCGGTGCCGGGGCTGCGGCCCAGGAGCCAGGCGGCTAGAGAGGGGGCTGGGCCGGAGATGGTTTGGGTCGGGGAGGGGCCGAGGGGGGTGGTGAAGTCGGTGTCGGTGGCTTGGATGGTGAAGGGGAGGGGCGATTCGGTGGTGAGGCGGGTGAGGTCGGCGGTGGCTTGGGGGAGGATGCGGGAGACGAATGGGGCGGGCCAGTTGGTGGGGGTGTAGCCCGCGTTGAGGTCTACGTGGTGAATTTCGACCTCTTGCAGGCGCATCCACAGGACTTCGGTCGCGGGGATGGGGCGGCCTTGGCGGGTGCGGACCTGTGCGCGCCAAGCGTCGTCGGTGAGTGAGCGGGCCAGGCCGAGGAAACGGGTCGCGGCGGCCTCGTTGTCGGCGAGTTGCTCGGCGAGTGGGCGGGGCGCGCCGGCCTCGATGTCGGCGTCGCGCAGGAAAGCGCTGGCGTATTGCGGGATTTCGACGCCGGTGTGGGCCCACAGCAGGAGATTCACCAAGCTGTCTGCGTTGCGGGCGAGGTGGGCCAAGACGTGGCCGCGAGTCCAGCCGGGCAGGAGGGAGGGTTCGGTGACGGCGTGCTCGTCGAGGCCGCGGATGGTGTCGAGCAGGCGTGCGGTCGCCTCGGCGACGGTGTCGATTTGCACGGGGGTCTGCGAGGCGGTGGTCACGGTTCGACCCTAGCGAGCCAAGGCCCGGTCCGCCGCGAACGACGAGCCGCGCTCGGCTGATTGAGGCCAGTGGAAATCATGCCCTGCGAGCGCATGCCTACAGTCGTTCACCGGTCTGGCCGCCGCTGGATATGGGTTCGGCTCCGGCTGCCCGATGGCATCGCCTCGGAACGTCTTCGTGCCCACAGGGCCTTCAAACGGATTCCGGCAGCGGTGCCGTCGTTCCACTCGGCGGCGGGGTTTCGCCGCACGGGCGGTCCGGCGCGGTGCGGCGGACCGTCCGGTGTGTCTGTCGAGGGGCGACAAAGCGTGGTTCCGGCAGGGGGTGTCATACAGGCATCAGGCGAATCCCGGCCGCAACGCTGTGGCCGTGTTCGACGGCAGGTTTCGCCGAACAGGCGGTTCGGCAAACCATCCCGCCCGCCCGTCGAGGGCGACAAACCGCAAGGACTGAGCTGGCCGGGGTACTACAGCTCGCTTCGCGTGACGATCCGTCCGGTCCGCACGACCGGCTTCCGGTTGATTCCGGACGAACCCACGGCAGCCGGAATTCCTACCCCCCGACGATCGCGTCGGCTTCGATCTCGACCAGCAGTGCCGGGTTGATCAGCGCCTTGATCTCGTACATCGCCGTCGCGGGACGGATGTCGCCGAAGACCTCTGCGTGCGCCTTGGCGACCTCGGGCCAGCGGGCGATGTCGGTGACGAAGATGCGGGTGCGCACCACGTCGGCCAGGCTCGCGCCGGCCTCATCCAGCGCGGAGGCGATGCGTCGCAGGGTTTCCCTGGTCTGCTCGCCGATGTCGTCGCCGCCGACCGCCGTGCCGCCGGGAGCCGACGCTGTGGTGCCGCTGACCGCGATGACATCGCCGAGCCGGACCGCCCGCGAGTAGCCGACGATGTCTTCGAACTCCGAACCCGAGGCGATGTTCACGCGATCACTCATGCGCGACAGCATCGCACGGCGCTCGGCGCGGTCGTTCGGTGGACAGCACAGTGCTGACGGCACCCGGGCGGTAGCCGTGGCGCGACGTGAGTGCGCGCTGTCAGCGAGGGGAACTTCGCGCCGCCGATCGGTCCGGCTGGAGCCCCGCGACAGCGCGGAGGTGATGCTGATCAGCGGCGGCAGCGCGCACGGCGTTCCCGGTACCTGTGGTCTCGCGTGGGCAGATCGTGGTCGAGTGCGCCGATGAAGCGAGCAGGGTCGCGCGCCGCCGATCATCAAGACGACCATCCAGCCGCAGCCCCGCGACAGCGCGGAAGTGCTGCCGAACCGCGGCGTCGGGCGCGCACGGCGTCCGCACTCCGGGGACAGGCGCGGGCAGGTCGGTGGTCATCGCCCGGCCGTGGCTGATGAGACGCGTCATCGCTCTCCGTTCGGTACGACTCCAGAAGGTCGCATCGAAGGCGCTCGCACGGATCGCCGCCTGGCTTCGAATGGTCCCCGTGTGTCGTGCGGGCTCCTTGTGTTCGGCACGCTCGACTGGAAAGCAGGGAGGATCGCGCCACTCGGACGGCGCGTCAGCTGGGTTCCCGTCCCTCCACGATCACCGCCGCGGCCAGCGCGATCAACCACAGCGACATCGCCCCCACCTGGATGCGCTGGGCGATGCCGAGGGCATAGTTGCCTGGCAGATTGTCGGCGACCAGCATCCACACCGTCGCTACCGAGCCGATCACCAGCACGACCAGGCCGAACTCGCGCAGTACCCGCCAGCGCCGGTAGCGGAAGGCGGCGAGGCTGAAAGCGAAGGCGGCGACCGCGATGGACGTCACCGCGAGCGTGCTCGTCAGCGCGTGTGGCTGATGCAGTTGCGGGAAAAGTTCGCTCGGACCGCCGCACCCGCTCTCACCAGGGACGCAGTCGTGCAGCGGCAGCAGGACGTCGGCGACGGTCGCCGCGCCGAAGCACAACAGCGCGATCCAGCCGACGTCGGTCAGCCTGCGGCGTGGGAACAGCAGCAGCCCGGCGAGGGCCGCGGGCACGAGCGCCACGCCGACGATCAGATCGGCGGTCGCGAACACCTCCCGGTACGGCTTGCCCTCCGCGTCCAATTCGCTGAGGAACGTATCGACCGGGTCGAGGTCGATGCTCAACACGAATTGCAGCACCCAGGACGAGTAGCAGAGCCCAGCGATCGCGATCGCCGCGGCGACCAGCACCGTCGCCGGCCGCAGGCGCCGAACGGAGATCTTCGGGCCACTCGTCACGCCTTCATTCTGCTGGTCGCCCGAGCGCGCCGGACAGCGGCGGGCCGCACACGTCATTACCATCCGGCACACAGGGTCTTGTCAGCTTCGCCCGCCACGCTGGTCGACAGCTGCAACTCGAGGAGGTCCCCATGCTCGGTTTCGCGACTGCCGCCGCCGGAATCGCCGTCATGACGGTGATGGTGGTGTCCGGTTATCTGGCCGCGCACGCTCCGCGTTCACTGGTGCGGGTGCGTCACCGCTGACAGCTCGGCCTGCACGCGGTCGGCCGCACGCACGGGATCCTCGTGCTCCCAGACGCGGACCACGCGCCACCCGGCGGCGATGAGCGCCGCGTCGGTGGCGCGGTCCCTGGCCACGTTGCCCGCCAGTTTGGCCGCCCACCATTCGGCGTTGTTCTTCGGATCGGTGGCGTGCTGCGGGCAGCGGTGCCAGAAGCACCCGTCCACGTAGACCGCCACGCGCCTGCGCGGGAACACCAGGTCGGCGCGCCTGCGCTGGCCCCGGATCGGTGCGCGGTCGACGAAATAGCGCAGTCCGCGCCGGTGCAGTTCCCGGCGCAGAGCCAGCTCAGGATCGGTTCCGGTGCGCCGCTGGCGCGACATCCGCGCGCTGGTGGCCGCGTCGGTCTCCGGCCTGCCGCTCATGCCGCCCATCCACCCATGCGATCGAGATGGCTTTCCACGTCGGCCAGGAAGCCGGGCGGGAAACGCAGACTGCCCATGGTGGTGCGGCGCAGGAATCCGGCCGTCGCGCGGGCGGACAGCAGCTGCGCGTCGGTGAGGAAGTGGGCCAGATCCTCATACGGCTCGTGCACCGGCCAGGTGGAGACCGGCACCCGGTAGGCGGCGCCGTTGTGGCCCCACGCGGCGACCGGCCACGGGGTACCCGGCGCCAGGGGTTGATCGCCGGAGACCGGTTCGAGCGGCGCGGCCAGCCGCGACCCGACCCAGGCCGCCATCCGCACGCTCACCGCGTTGCCGACCAGTTTCCAGCGGTGGCCTTTCCTGATGCCTGGCATCTCGGTCGCGGGCGCCGTCCAGCCCGCGTCGAAACCTTGCAGACGTTCGGCGTCGGCGATGCCGGGCGTGACGATCTCCCCGGACGGCAGCCGCACCGCGGGCGGGCTGGCGATGCCGAGCGCGGAGCCGCCTTTCAGCGTCGGCACCGCGTTCACCGCCCAGCCCAGTCCACGCACTCCCTCGGTCCAGTAGAAGCCGCACGGATCGATCTCGGGGTCGCCGATCGCGCGTGGCCCGGCGTCCTCGCCGAACAGCACCCCGCGCGGGTCCTCGGTGCGGGAAGCCAGCATCAGCACCCGCTGCCTGCGCTGCGGCAGGCCGAACGCGCGGGCGTCCACCACGCGGTAGGCCCAGGTGTAGCCGAGGTCGTCGAGCGCGCTCGTGATGTGCCGCATGGCCGCGCCGCGGCCGAGTTGCAGCATGAACGGCACGTTCTCGATCAACAGCCAGCGCGGGCCCCGCTTGCGGCGGACCAGCCGGAACACCTCGTCGACCAGACCCGAACGCGTGCCGGTGATGCCGGCGGTGCGCCCGGCCTGGGAGAGGTCCTGGCACGGGAATCCCGCCGCGACCAGCTCCGTTCCCGCCGGAATCGCGCGCAGCCGGGTGATGTCGGCGTGCAGCGGCACGTCGGGGAAACGGGCGGCGAGCACGCCTTGGGCCCCCGGCTCGATCTCGCACAACAGCTCGGTGTGCCAGCCGTGCCTGCCGAGGCCGAGCTCGAGCCCGCCGATCCCGGCGAACAGCCCGACCATCCGCGCGCCCGTCAACGCCCTTCCCTTTCTCGCGTCCACACCGGACGCCGCCCGCGCGCCCCGTGCCCGGGGAGCAGGTTACTCGAGTCGTCCGAGGCGATCCCCGAACAACGCGACCATCGCCCCCCGCACCTGGTACGGTCCGCGTGTCACGCCGTGCGATCGATGCGCTTTTCCAATAATGCACAAGGGTGGTCGCACCGGGACGTGATGACCGGCTGATCCGCCTGCGCTCCAGTGCCATCCGTGCGGGCCGCCCACGATCCTGGTGGCGCGCTCGCAGTGCTTTTGCTCGACGAAGTTCCAGAGCGACGCTAGGGAAAGTGAGCGAAACATGCAGATGCCTTCCACCAGAAACGGACAGTTCCCCTCGGTCGTGGTCACCAGCCTCGCGGCGACCACGGCGATCGCGGGTGACGTGGATTCCACGTGGAAAGGCTTGCTCAACGGCGACAGCGGTATCGACGTACTGGAGGACGATTTCATCGAGACGTTCGAGCTGCCGGTCCGCATCGGCGGGCATCTGAAGGTCCCGCCCGCCGTGTATCTGGACGCGGTGGAGGCCCATCGGCTCTCCTACGTGGAACAGCTGGCCGTCGTGCTCGGGCGTGAGGTCTGGCGCAACGCGGGCAGCCCCGAGGTGGACAAGTGCCGTCTCGGGGTGTCCATCGGCACCGGGCTCGGCGGCGCGGAGGCGATCGTGCACGCCAGGGACAAGCTGCACAACGGGGGTTATCGCAAGGTGTCGCCGTACACGGTGCAGGCCGTGATGCCGAACGGCGCGGCGGCCTGCGTCGCGCTGGAGCTCGGCGCGCGGGCCGGGGTGTCGACGCCGGTGTCGGCCTGTTCCTCGGGCGCGGAGGCGATCGCCAACGCGTGGCGGACGATCGTCATGGGCGACGCCGACATGATGGTCACCGGCGGCGTCGAGGGTTCCATCCAGGCCCTCGCGATCGCGGCGTTCACCATGATGCGGGCCATGAGCACCCGCAACGACGAGCCGAAGAGCGCGTCGCGTCCGTTCGACGCCGACCGCGACGGCTTCGTCTTCGGCGAGGCGGGCGCGCTGATGGTGCTGGAGACCGAGGAGCACGCCAAAGCGCGCGGCGCGACCATCCACGCCAGGCTGATGGGCGCGGGCGTCACCTCCGACGGCTTCCACTTGGTCGCGCCGGATCCCGGTGGCGCCGGCGCCGCGCGGGCGATGACCCGGGCGATGCGGACCGCCGGGCTGGCCAAGACCGATGTCACGCACGTCAACGCGCACGCGACCGCCACTCCGATCGGTGACACGGCGGAGGCGCGCGCGATCGGCGCTGCCGTGGGTACGCACGCGTCGGTCTACGCCCCGAAATCGGCTCTGGGTCATTCCATCGGCGCGGTCGGCGCGCTCGAATCGGTGCTCACGGTGCTCACCGTGCGAGACGAAATCGTGCCCGCGACACTGAATTTGGATAACCAGGATCCCGAGATCGATCTGGATGTGGTGCACGGCAGCCCGCGGCAAGGCCGTATCGATTACGCGTTGAACAATTCGTTCGGATTCGGCGGGCACAATGTCGCGCTCGCCTTCGGCCGGTACTGACCGCCAGGTGGCCGGGACACCTGCTAGCCTTCCCGACGCTTCGTTATCGACCTGTGTTCGGTGTCATTGCACGGCCGGAGTGTCTGTGCGCTGGAAAAGGATAAGGCGATGATCGACGAAACCTTCGACGACTATCTGGACGATCAGGGCAATATCGAAATTCCCGGGGACAAGACCCTGATCGACTTCGTCGACAAGCACAGCGTGGAGAACGGCGACGACCTCGCCTACCGCTTCATCGACTACTCCCGGGAGCGGGACGGCGAATACCACGAACTGACCTGGCGGCAGTTCGGCGTGCGTCTGCGTGCGGTGGCGGCCCGGCTGCAACAGGTCACACGGCCGGGTGACCGGGTGGCGATTCTCGCGCCCCAAGGACTCGACTACGTCGTTTCGCTGTTCGCGGCGGTGTACGCGGGCAACATCGCGGTTCCGCTGTTCGATCCGGAGGAGCACGGGCACACCGATCGGCTGCACGCGGTGCTCGGCGACTGCAAGCCCGCGGTGATCCTCACGGTGGGTTCGGCGGCGGGCGGGGTGCGGAAATTCTTCCGGCACCTGCCACCGCAGGAGCGTCCGCGCATCATCGCGGTGGAGGCGATCCCGGACGGTGTCGGCGCATCCTGGGTGCGCCCGGACATCAACATCGACAGCATCGCCTATCTGCAGTACACCTCGGGTTCCACCCGGACCCCCGCCGGCGTGGCGATCACCCACCGCGCGGTGGGCACGAATCTTCTGCAGATGATCGACGCGATCGGCGTCACCGAGAATTCGCGCGGGGTCACCTGGCTGCCGTTGTTCCACGACATGGGTCTGCTGGCCGTGATCCTGCCGACCGTCGGCGGCGGATTCATCACCATCATGTCGCCGAGCGCGTTCGTGCGCCGTCCCTATCGCTGGATCAAGGAACTGGCCGCCGCCTCGGACGGCGCGGGCACTTTCGCCGCCGCACCCAATTTCGCGTTCGAGCACGCGGCGGCGCGCGGCAAGCCGAAGCCGGGCGAGGAATTGGACCTGTCGAATGTGATCGGGCTGATCAACGGCAGCGAGCCGGTGTCGGTGTCGTCGATGAAGAAGTTCAACGAGGCGTTCGCGCCGTACGGCTTGCCGGAGACGGCGATCAAGCCGTGCTACGGGATGGCAGAGGCGACGGTGTTCGTCTCCGCCACCAGGGCCCAGGACAAGGCGAAAGTCGTTCATGTCGACCGGGCCGAGCTGAACGCGGGGCGCATGGTTCAGGTCGCCGCGGACGCCGACAACGCGATCGCGCAGGTTTCCTGCGGATACGTCGCGCGATCGCAGTGGGCGGTGATCGTGGACCCCGAACACGGCACCGAGCGGCGCGACGGCGAGGTCGGCGAGATCTGGTTGCACGGCGAGAACATGGGCATCGGATATTGGGGCCGTGCCGAGGAGACCGAGGCCACCTTCCGCGCCCACCTGACCGCTCGATTGCCCGAGGGCAGCCACGCGGAGGGCACGCCGCCGGATGCCCACTGGATGCGCACCGGTGACTTCGGCGCGTATCTCGACGGCGAGCTGTACATCACCGGACGGGTGAAGGACCTGGTCATCGTCGACGGCCGCAATCACTATCCGCAGGATCTGGAGTTCTCGGCCCAGGAATCGAGCACGGCGCTGCGTCCCGGCTTCGTCGCGGCGTTCTCGGTGCCGGCCAACGAACTGCCCGCACTGGTCTTCGAGCGGGGCAGCCGCTCCGGGCTGACGTTCGACGCCGAGGACACCTCCGAGCAGTTGGTAATCGTCGCGGAGCGCAATGCCCGCGCGGGCAAGCTGGAGCCGCAGCCGATCGCCGACGCGGTGCGCGCGGCGATCTCCCAGCGCCACGGCGTCACGGTTCGCGACGTGCTGTTGGTGCCCGCGGGGTCGATCCCGCGCACATCCAGCGGCAAGATCGCCCGTCGCGCCTGCCGTGCGGCCTATCTGGAGGGCACGCTGCGCGGCGGCCACCAGCAACAGGCTTTCCCGGACGCGCCGCAGGAGTGGGAGGAAGAGACCGCGGGCGTCGGTTAGAGCCTGGTCTCGGTCTCGTACTCGAATTCCCGCACCTCGGCGCCCACGATCTGGGTGTCGAGGTCGCCGGAGGTGCCCGTGCCGCGGAAGCGTTCCACCGCGGCACGGGTCGTCCAGCGCTCGTAGACGTTGACCCGATCGGGTTCGAGCAGGTCCGCGCCCAGGCTGAAGTCGAGGCAGTCTTCACAGGCGCGGGCGAGCGCCACGACTTCCCGGCAGCGGTCGAGGTAGCGGTCGCGATCGGTGACGCGCAGGTATCCGGCGACGATCAGCATGTCCGGAGTCTAGATCCGCGCGGCTTGACCTCGAGTCCGCTAGAGGTTGTGGACTGGGCTGATGGGTGCCGCATCCGTCGCAGCGACGAGCCGTGATGCCCGGCGGTCGCCGGAAAATCGGTTGGTCGGCGCGCGTTGCGGTGCGACCCTGAGATGTCGGACCCCGCTGCGAACATCACCGTGGGTCCCGTTCTCCGCCGCCAGCAACCAGAGGGGGAGTCTTGTCTGTCACAGTGGACGTGTCGTCGGCCGAATCGGAGGCCGATATATCGGAGCGGCCCGCCGCCACGGGCCGCTTGCATTCCCTGCGCCGATTTTGGCCGTACCTGCGTCCGCACGTCCGCATTCTGCTCGCCGCGAGCGGGCTGGCGCTGCTGTCCGGCCTGACGGCCGTCGTCATTCCGCTGATGATCGCGCGGATCATCGACGGTCCGATAGCCCGCCGCGATCTCGCGGGAGCGCTCGGGCCGGTGGCCGTGGTCCTGGCGCTGGGCCTGGTGGAGGCCGGTGGCGTGTGGGGACGCCGCTGGCTGATCGCCGCACCCGCGACGCGTATCGAGATCACACTGCGCGCCAAAATCTTTCGCAAGCTGCAGGCGTTGTCGATCGGCAGGCACGACGCGTGGGAGTCGGGCCAGTTGCTGTCCCGCGCGATCGACGACCTGGCCACCATGCGCCGGTTCGTCGCCTTCGCGGGGCCGTTCCTGCTGATCCACTGCGTGATCATCCCGATCGGCCTGCTCGTGCTGATCGGGCTGAGCCCGCAGATCGGCCTGATCTTCGCGGTGATCGCCATTCCGCTGGTGTTCATCTGCATTCGTTTCGAGCGCCGGTACGCGGTGGCGTCGCGGCGTTCGCAGGACCAGTCCGGAGACCTGGCCACCACGGCCGAGGAGTCCGCGCAGGGCGTGCGGGTGCTCAAGGCGTTCGGTCGGGGCGTGTTCTTCGGCCGCCGCTTCACCGCGCAGGCGCAGCAGCTGCGGCAGACCGAGCTGCTGAAAGCGCGCTTGGACGCGACGTTGTGGTCGAGCATGTTGAGCATCCCGCAACTGGCGATCGCGTTCGCGCTCGGCTACGGCGGTTACGCGGTGGCGCACGGCACGATGACGCTCGGCACGTTGATCGCGGCCATCACGCTCGCGACCTTCCTGCAGTGGCCGATCATCTGGACCGGCTTCCTGCTCGCGGAGCTGAACGACGCGCGCACCGCGGCCGACCGGTACTGGGAGATCATCGACACCCCCGTCGACATCACCGATCCGGCCGAGCCGGTGCTCCTGCCGGACCGCATCCGCGGCGAATTACGGCTGGAGCAGGTGAGTTTCGCGTTCCCCGACGCCGAGCACGAGGTGCTGCGCGAAGTGTCGTTGCGGGTGCGCCCCGGTGAGACGGTGGCGCTGGTCGGCGCGACGGGCAGCGGCAAGACCGCACTGCTCAACCTGATCCCGCGCTTGTACGACGTGACCGGCGGCGCGATCACCATCGACGGCATCGACATCGCGGCGATGCGGCTCGCCGACCTGCGGTCGCTGGTGTCGGTCGCGTTCGAGGACCCGGTGTTGTTCTCGGCGAGTGTGCGGGAGAACGTCGCGCTCGGCGACCCGTCCGCCACCGACGCAGATGTGCGCCGCGCACTCGAGGTCGCGCAGGCCACCGAGTTCGTCGACGACCTGCCGTGGGGTTTGGACACCAGGATCGGCGAACAGGGTCTGAGCTTGTCCGGCGGCCAGCGGCAGCGACTCGCGCTGGCCCGCGCGGTGCTCACCGGCGCGGGCGAAGGCAGGCGCAGCCGGATCATGGTGCTCGACGACCCGCTGTCCGCGCTCGACGTGGAGACCGAGGAGCGGGTGCAGGAACGCCTGCGCACCGTGCTGGCCGACGCGACGACGCTGCTGGTCGCGCACCGTCCGTCCACGGCCGCGCTGGCCGACCGGGTGGCGGTGCTCGCCGACGGACGGATCGTCGCGGAGGGCACCCACGATCAACTGCTGCGCACCAGCAGGACCTACCGCGAACTGATGGGAGGTGAGTAGCTGTGAGCACCACGACCATTACCTCGAAAGACGAAGCGCAGGAGGGTGATTCGACCCTCCCGGAAGCCGCGGCCGACTGGCGCGGCATCGCGGGCGAGGACAAGGAGGTCACCGAGACCGGCAACTTGGTGCTGGCCGGACGTTCCCGGCGGCTGCTGCTCGACCTGGTCAAGCCCTACCGGAAACTCACCGGCCTCGCGCTGGCGCTCATCGTGCTGGACAACGTCGCGAAGGTGTCCGCGCCGCTGTTCGTCGCGCACGCGCTGGACGCCGGCATCGCACGCGGGATCGCGGGCGACTGGGCGCCGCTGACCAGGACCGTGGCCGGATACGTCGGCTCGATCCTGCTCGGCCTGATCTGCACGTACACGTTCCTGCGGGTGACCGGCAGGCTCAGCCAGAGCGTGTTGTTCGACCTGCGCGTGCGCGCGTTCACGCACGTGCAGCGGCTCAGCGTCGCGTTCCACGAGAAGTACACCTCGGGCAAGGTGGTGGCGCGGCTCACCGGCGACATCGAGACGTTGCAGGAATTGCTGGAGAGCGCGCTCAACCAGGCGCTGAGCGCGATCCTGTCGGTGCTGACCATCGCGGCGCTGCTGATCTACCTGGACCAGGTGCTGGCCGCGATCGTGCTGGCCGGGTTCGTCCCGCTGGTGCTGGTCACCCGCTGGGCCCAGCGCAGGCAGCGGGCGGGCTACCGGCGCACGCGCGCCGCGATCGCCAAGGTGGTCGTGCAGTTCGTCGAGTCGATGGGCGGCATGCGGGCGGTGCAGGCGTTCCGCCGAGAGCAGCGCAACGAGTCGGTGCTCGCGGTCGAGGACTCCGAATACCGCCGCGCGACCATCGCGGCCATGCGCGGGATGGGCGACTACTCGGGCCTGACCAAACTGCTCGGCAACCTGACCACGGTGATCATCATCGTGGTCGGCGCCTGGCGGGTGATCGAGGGTGACCTCGCGGTCGGCGTGCTCGCGGCCTACCTGCTGTACCTCAACGAGTTCTACGGGCCGTTGGACGAACTGGCGCAGGTCTTCAACGCCTACCAGTCCGCTGCGGCCGCGCTGGAGAAGATCTCCGGCGTGCTCGAGGAGGAGCCGTCGGTGCCGGAGCCGGCGCGACCGGTCGCGCTGGAGAAGGCGACCGGCGCGGTGCGGATGGAGAAGGTGTGGTTCGGCTACTCGGCCGACAGCGGCGGCGCATCGGCGAAGTCGGATGGTGCCCAGCTGGAGGACGGCGGCCGTCATGCCGGTGCGGTGAGTGATTCGGCGGTCCGACCGGATGGGACGTCGGAGGTGCGAAGCCCGGCCGAGGCCGACGCCGCGACCGGTGACGGGTCGGGCGGCCTGTCGGATGTGCGTAGCCCGGCTGACGCCCCGACCGACAAGCCGCTTGCCGCTTCGCATGCCTTGCCCGGTGCGTCCACGGGTGTGGCCGAGCGCTCCACGAGCAGCGCCGTCGCGGCGGAACCGGCCGCGCCTGCCGACGCCCTGCCGATACAGTCCGCGGACTCGCCAGTGCGGTCGGATCGCCGGACGCGACCGGTGCTGCCGGAGTTCACCCTGGACATCCCGGCCGGGCAGGTCATCGCGCTGGTCGGTGCGACCGGCGCGGGCAAGTCGACGCTGGCGAAGCTGCTGACCCGGTTCTACGACCCGTCCGGCGGCGTGGTGACCTTGGACGGCATCGACCTGCGCGAACTCTCCGACGCCGACCTGCGCCGCAACGTGGTGATGGTCACCCAGGAGTCCTACCTGTTCTCCGGTTCGGTGGCCGACAACATCCGGCTGGGCAGGCCGGAAGCCACCGACGCGGAGGTGTTCGCGGCGGCGCGCGCGGTGGGTCTGTACGACTTCGTGCAGGCGTTGCCCGAGGGTTTCGCCACCGACGTGCGCAAGCGCGGCGGCAGGCTCTCGGCCGGGCAGCGGCAGCTGGTCGCGTTCGCGCGGGTGTTCCTGGCCGACCCGGCCGTGATCGTGCTGGACGAGGCGACCTCGAGCTTGGACATCCCCAGCGAACGGCTGGTGCAGCGGGCGCTGGAGACCGTGTTGCACGGGCGCACGGCGGTGATCATCGCGCACCGGCTGTCCACGGTGGCGATCGCCGATCGGGTGCTGGTGCTCGAGTCCGGCCGGATCGTCGAGGACGGCGCGCCGGATGCCCTGATCGCAGGGACCGGCCGGTTCGCCGACCTGCACGCGGCGTGGCGGGAGTCGCTCGTGTGATGAGCGGTGGGTTCTACGGGCCGGAGGTGGATGTCGCTTACGGTAGATACGTGACGACCCCATCCTCCGACCCCGAGAGCCCCGCCGCGAGCACGCAGGAATCCCGGTGGCCGGCGATCCTCACCTGGCGCGCCCACGACGCGACCCGGATGGAGTCGGTGCGGGTGCAGCTCAACGGCAACCGCATCCGCGCCGCCGGGCGCATGATCGGCGGCGCGAGCGCGGACCATCCCGCGTTCAGCGCGTCATACGACCTGGTCACCGATGAGAACGGCGTGACGAAGCGGTTGTCGGTGCGCACCGCGACCGCCGCCGGGGAGCGGCACGCCTCCATCGCCCGCGACGAGGAGAACTACTGGCTCATCGACGCGGGCGGCAACCACGTGCGCTCTACCTTCGCCGGAGCGCTCGACGTGGACGTGGTGCTCAGCCCGTTCTTCAACACCCTGCCGATCCGCCGCTACGACCTGCAACACGCGGTCGAGGACGTGCAGGTCCCGGTGGTCTACGTGCGCCTTCCCGACCTGCTCGTCCAGGAGGCCACGCTGATCTACAGCAGCGCCGCCGACGGCATCAGCGTGCTGTCGCCGGTCTCCAGCGCGACGGTCACGGTGGACGCCGACGGCTTCCTGCTGGATTACCCGGGCCTGGCCGAACGGATCTGAAACCGCGTTCATCGGAGTCCGGCGACAGCGTCGTGGTGCGCGGTCAGTCCAGCCGGGTGATGACCCCGCCGCGCTCGCCCGCCGTCCGCAGGTCTTCCAGCCATTCGTGGTCGCCAGGACGGATGCCGGTGATCTCCCAGCGTCGCGCGGATTCGTAGCGTTGTCGCGCGTCGTGTCCGGCTTCGACCAGGTCCGCGAGGGACTGCTTGTCGCGCAGGCTGTCGCGCGCCGCGCTGAGCACGGTGAGTGTTTCGTCCAGAACTTCCAGTAGCGCCGCCGAATTCGGTTCGCAGATCGCGCGAACCAGATCGGGCGCCGTGCCCGCGACGCGGGTGCCGTCCCGGAACGACCCGGCCGCGAGCCCCAGCGCGAGATCGCCTCCGATGGCGCCCGCCGCGGCCAGTGCCTCGGCGAGCACATGCGGCAGGTGGGAGATGCGGGCCACCGCGCGATCGTGTTCCGCGGCCGCCACCGGCACCACCACCGAGCCGCAGTCCAGCGCCAGTCGCACCACGCGCGTCCACGGGTCGGCCCGCGTGCCCTGGTCGACGCCGACCGCCCACACCGCGTCGCGGAACAACGCGGGATCGGTGGCGGCCCAGCCGGATTCGGACGTACCGGCCATCGGGTGCCCGCCGACGTACCGCGCGGCGAGACCGTGCTCGCGTACGGCCGCCGCGACCGGTCCCTTCACGCTCACCACATCGGTGAGCGCGCACTCCGGCGCGTAGTCGGCGATCGCCGAAAGCATGTGATCTACCGCTGGCATCGGCACCGCGACGACGATCAGCGCGTCATTCTCCGCAGCGCGCCGCAGCGCGGCCGGTAGGTCTTCGGTGACGTCGAACCCGTCCGCACGGGCGGCCCGCGCGCCCACCGGCGAGCGGTTGTATCCCCAGGCGTCGTAGCCCGCGGCGACGGCCGCGCGTAATAGCGACCCGCCGATCAAACCGGTCCCGAGGACGCATACGGGTGCTTTCTTCGCCGAAGTCACCGGAACAGATTCGCATACGACTTCAACATTTCCGCTCGAGCAGACTACCGTTGCGGCCATGGCAGCACAGCGCTCGGGCACGAACAGGGCGGCGTCGGACGATTACGACGACGTGGAAGGGTTCGCAGTGGCGGTTGTCCGCGAAGAAGGCAAATGGCGGTGCAGTCCGCTGAGCCGGGACGCGCTCACCGATTTGTCCGCCGCGGAAAACGAACTGAAGGCTTTGCGCAGCTCCGGAGCGGTGTTCGGATTACTCGACATCGACGACGAGTTCTTCATCGTGCTCCGGCCCGCGCCGAGCGGGACCCGGATGCTCGTCTCGGACGCCACGGCCGCGATCGATTACGACATCGCCGCGGACGTCCTGGAGGCCCTGAACGTGGAAATCCCCGATATCGATCCGGACGAACTGGACGACGTGGAGCCGTGGGAGGAGGGCGACCTCGGCGTGCTCGCCGATCTCGGCCTGCCCGAACCTGTGCTCAGCGTCATCCTCGCCGAGACCGATCTCTATCCGGACGAGCAACTGGGCATGATCGCCCAGCGCCTCGGCTTCGCCGGCGAATTCGCCGCGGTGCTGGACAAGCTGCCGCGCTGACGTGGGCGTTCTGCCGGACGACCCGTTCTCCTCGGATGCCGCCATGGTGCGCGCGGCCATCGATGCCGCCGCGGCGGCGGGGGAGCGGGACGTACCCGTCGGCGCGGTGGTATTCGACTCGGCCGGAAGAGAACTCGCCCGCGCCGCGAACGCGCGCGAAGCACTGGGCGATCCGACCGCGCACGCGGAAATCCTGGCGCTGCGCCGTGCCGCCGCCGTCCACGGTGACGGATGGCGGCTCGAGGGCGCCACGCTCGCCGTGACGCTGGAGCCGTGCACCATGTGCGCGGGCGCGCTGGTGCTCGCGCGGGTGGGCCGCCTGGTCTTCGGCGCCTGGGAGCCGAAGACCGGCGCCGTCGGCTCCTTGTGGGATGTGGTTCGTGACCGTCGTCTCAACCACCGGCCCGAGGTGCGCGGCGGGGTGCTCGCCGACGAATGCGCGGCGTTGCTCGACGAGTTCTTCCGCACCCAGCGCTGACCCACCCCTGGTCAACAGGCGATTTAACGATCCGGCGCCGGTCCGGTATGGTTGTCGGCGGTGGCGTGTCCGAGCGGCCTAAGGAGCACGCCTCGAAAGCGTGTGAGGGGTAACCCCCCTCCGAGGGTTCAAATCCCTCCGCCACCGCTCCAGCCCTTCACCTGTTAGCCCAGGTGAAGGGCTTTTCCTTTGCTCAGTCAGCGGCCTGGTCACCAGCAGAACACATCGCCGTCACGCCGAACAACGCACTGCTAGCCGGGCGCGGCGCGGGCGGTGGGAATCAACCGCCCGCGCCTTCATCATTCCGGCGTGCCGGGCATCGCGGACGCGTCGAACGAGAGCAGCTCCCAGCTGTGGCCGTCCGGGTCGTCCACAGCACGGTTGTAGAGCCAGCCCATGTCCTGAGGTGGGCGCGGCTCGGATCCGCCCGCCTTCACGGCGGCGTCGGCCAGCCGATCGACGTCCTCCTTCGACTCGGCGGGCAGCGCGAGGATCGACTCGATCGCACCGGAGGCGATGGGCCGCGAGGTGAATCCGGCGAACTGCTCGTGCGTCATGAGCTGCACGGTCACCACTTCGCCGAGGGCGACCTGTGCGGAAGTCTCGTCGGTGAACTGCGGGTTGAGCACACCACCCAGCGCCAGGTAGAACGATGTGCTCGCCTCCAGGTCGGTGACCGGCAGGTTGACATAGATCTGTGTGAAAGCCATTGGTATTCCTCGGTTCTTGTCGCCGGGCCGTCCGGCTGACTTCGAACCTATGGCCGTACCTCGGCCTCGGTCTTGTACAGCAGCGACAGGATCTCGGCAGCGGCGGGCCGCCGCAGCTGTGTCGCCGTCAAGCCGACGAACCGGGTCAGCGACCGCGCCAGATGCGGCTGGTCGTGATACCCGACCAGATGGACGACATCTGTCGCGGCCACGCCCTGCCGCAGCAGCATCGTGGCCTGCCGAGCCCGCTCGATCCGCCGGATCATGCCCTGAGTCAGACCCGTCGCGGCGGCGACCCGGCGCTGCACCGAGCGCGGAGTTACCAGCACCGGCCGCTCCCCCGCGACGACGTCGGTCACCAACGGGTCCCGCACCAGCAACCCTGCCCGGACCAGGCGCTCCACGAACGTCTCCGCGTTCTCGTAGGTGGGGATCTCCCACTCGCTCCCCTGCAGCACAAAGGAGCGCGGCGTCGTGTACGGGCTCGACACGCTGCCGTCCACAAGTCCGCTCACGGGCAGATTCCGGAGAAAGGCACCGTGCCGGAAGATCACGCCGAAGGTGCAGCCCAGCCCGCCACCCAACGGCACCACGGTGGGTCGGGTCTCGGGACCGCGTACCGAAACGGTGGTGACGCCATCCGACGCCCACACCAGCAGTTCCCAGTTCGAGTTCGCGACCGACACCATGCGCTCCGGTGCGAAGACACCATGCGCACCGATCGGCGCCACCCGGTAAACGCCCTCGACATAGGGCGAGTCCGACAATCGGTACTCCAGCCCTGAAATGCCCTCGAGCCGTTCGAGCGCCACGCCCGGCATCGTAGCGCCGTGCCCGGCCAGTCAGCGGCCTGTCACTAGAAATAGTCTTTGAGCATCTCCGTGGACCACGCAGCTTGCCGGACGTCTCCGCGCGGGCCGAACTCCGCGAACCAGGGTTTGATGTCCAGCACGGGTGTGCCGTCGACGGCGTCGAGCTCGGCGACGTGCAGGTCGCGGCCGTCTACTCGGGGCAGTCGGCATCGCGAGACGCCGAGCCAGTTGACGCGCCGCATGTTCCTGTGCCCGAAGATGCCGACCTTCGGCCATTCGGGATTGTCGCGGGCGCTACGGGCACCGAAATGCAGGTCTGTCGGGTCGGTGAGGTGGAACCGGAACACGATCTCCAGGTGGCTGAACTCCTCCAAACCCTGCACCGACTCTTCGGTGAACCGGGGGTCGTCGACGCGGATGATCGCCTCGGTGCCACCCCAGTGATCATCGGTCGGTTCGCGCCGGCCACCTACGACGTGCGCAACCGGCACTACTTCGAACACTTCGTCAGCCATACGACCTTCCCTTGCTGGTGGGAGCCGCTGACAACTACGTCTACCTGCCCCACACTCGCGGCGGGGAGGCCAGTCACCGGCGGGGCAGGGGAGTCGTCCCGCCCGACGCCGCATCGTGCCGACAACACGCAAGCCCGCCATCCTCGCCCCAGTGAAGCAGCAAGGGCTTTCCGCGTTTCGTAACGGCGTTTGCGCTCGGCAGCGACGAGGGCTAGTTCGAGTGTACGTAGCTCACCAAGGTTTCCCGCATGTCGCCCGCGACAGAGGAATCCGGGAAGTTCTCTGCCAGTAGCTTTTCCAGCTGGTTGAGACGCTTGCGCACCCATGAGAAATGGGCGCTGATCGGGTTCTCCAGAACCGGCGATACTGCGGCGATACTGCCGTCCAAGTCTCCGAGACGTGCGCTCGCGGACGCCAAGTAGATCTGAGACAACATCTCGTCACCGGGCGATCGCTGCACTTGCCACGCGTCGATCGCTTCCTCGGACGCTTTCACGGACTTGCGGAGCGTCTTCTCATCGTCTGCCCACATGAGCGAGAACCCCCGGTAGTAGATCTGTTTCGCTGGCGTGAAGGTGAACAGACCGGGTATCTCGTCGGGTCCCGCTGCGTCGCGTGCACGTTCGGCTTGGTCGAGCAGTTCGAGCGCACGCGCCGAGTCGCCAAGGTTCGCGACCGATGCGGCCAAACCACACAAGAGTCGGGGTTCGGCGGTCCCGGTCGAGTGCGTGACGTACCTCAGTCCATCCGTTGCCGCGTCTCGTGCGCGCTCGAAATCCTTCACGAACCGGAACGCCAACGCTTGTGTGCCGCGCGCCCAGGCTCTCAACTGGTCGTGGCCCGCCCGGTCACCCAGTTGAAACGATGCCTGTGCGTGAACGCGTGCCGTGTCCGCCTGTCCGAGGTCGAGCGTCAGGTACGACAACACTCCACACACCCGGCCAAGCGCTACATACAATTCCCTTATCTCGTCCGGTCGGTAGGCGCCCAACTTGATACGCCGCATCAACTCCGCGCGGATGTCCATCGCTCGACTCAGGGTGCGGTCGTATGACTCGAACCTGGCGTTGCGCGCCACGTCGATGATGCCGGATTGCATATCGTCCAGCGGCAACGCGTCCGGTTGGGCTAAAAGCGCTTCGGACTCTCGCCGCGCCTGGTCGAGCATTCGCAACGTGTCATTGCGTCGTGCGTGCTCGGCTTGGTCCGCATCCCACGCCGAGATCAATGCGCCTCCTGCGTTGAGCGCACGGTCTACGCGTTCGGCCCATCCGCGATCTTTCGGCCAGCGACGGCCCGCTTCGATGTTCGCGAGCTGGGAATAATCGCAAAACGTTGCCCCTGCAAGTTCGCGCAGGGTGAGTCCGCGTGTGGTCCGCAACTGCCTCAGCATGCGGCCGGTCCTGTCCGATTCCATCCCGCACAATTGTTGCTCGGCTGACGGCATCTCACACCCACCCGTGTGTTTTCAAATGTGGACCTGTCGCTTTGAAAACAGCTTAGTCCTGCACAGATGCACTCGCCCGTGCTGATGTTGATGTGCGCCCGGCAGGGAGTGCGGAACCGCAAGCGGCACAAGGCATCCGCTTCCGTCCTCGGGTACCGGTCAGGGGGTTGTCGAGGACCGGGCGCACCTCGATGCCCCTCCGATACGAGTAGAGGTCTGTGTGGGCCACATAGCGTTTGGGGATACGCCGATGTCCCGATGTGCCTATTACCGGAATGTGTGCGACATACCCGCGAGGGTCGATCCTCCGCATGTCGGCCGGATCGTGGCCCGTTGCGGCTCGGTGTGGGCGATCACCATGCCCGCCGTGCTGGGGCACGACGTGAAGGTGTGGATGCAGAACCAGGGTTACAAGCCGGGACCGATCCTGTCGCATCCACGGTCGCAGCGTTGGACGTTCATCATCCGGCCGGATGTGCCGGACGATGTGCGGTTGTTCGCTGAGATGTTCCGGTTCAACGTCTCGATCGTGCGCGACGGCGGAACGATCGGGTTGCCGAGTCCAGCCGATCGCGGAACCGCGTTTCGGGCGTGGATTGTGCGTCCGGACAGCCATGTTCGCCCTTCGGGGTGGCTGATAGTGCGGGCGATACGGGACATCGCGGAAGCGAAGCGGGCGCAGCGTCGACGGGTACTGGCTTATGCCGGACAGTGACGAACCCGAGCGTCCTGCCCTGCGACTGCTCCAAGGCGGCAAGTCGGGCAGGTTCGATGTCGAGGCAGCGTTGGCGCGGTTGCATGCCCGGTTGACTTCACACAGCAACCCGACCTTGCCGTTGATGAGCCGCGACGCCGCGGACAAGGCGCTGGACGCGCACGGGGGTTGCGATCCGTTGGGTTGTTCGACGCGGGTCACGGCGGTGATCGTGACCCGCGACGGCTACCGATGGTTCCGGGAACGGGGCATGTGATGACATCCCCGCTACCGCACGAACCGGATGTGCACTTGTCGGTGTTCCTGCACGGCGCGCGGTTCGACTTCGCCGCCTGCTTCACCGCCGCTGTGCTGTTCGTACGAGAGCACCGGAAACGGCATTACGTCGACGCCGTGCACGTGCTGGCCGATAGTGCTGAAGGGTGGCCCAGATTGCCGTGTGAACGGCTGTATATCGAGCGATGATGGAGTTTCCTTGCCCGGTGCCCCTGCACGCGCGACACTGACCTGTTCGGACATGACGAGAAGGAGCTAGGCGTGGGGAACGACGAGCAGCTGACCATCGATCTCGGCGTACCCGTCGAGCGAACCGAATGGGGGAAATGGGTCGACCCTGACCGGCGGGCGGCGCAGGTACGGAAATTTCTGGAGCGGGCCGGATTCTCCGCTTTGCCGCCAGAACCATGGGACTTCGAATCTCGCGAGGCAATTCAGATCAGTGACATGATCGTGGAGATATTCCCGAATATGGAGAGTGTGAAACTTCCCGAAAATGCGGATGTCACCGACCAATTGGTGTGCTTCATCGGAGAGTGTTTTATTCGCTATCTCGATGCGCGATGGATCGACCTGACCGATATGCCCCCTGGGTACAACGACTTCGCGGGCATACTCATATACGACGACATCAGGCCCGGTATGGCTTTCCGGTTCCCGGACTGGAAGACCTGCACTGCGGAACTGCTCGTAAAATTCGTTGTCGAGCAGGAATTCATCGCTCTGATGGAGCTGGTTTCCGTGGCCTTCTGGAGGCTGCGCAAAGATGACGGCCCACTGTTTTCCGAGTTGAGCGCGAATCTTTCTGATCATCCTCCTTTCCTGTGACTGAAGAATGATGGCGATTTTGTAGACTTCCGATCCGGGGGGCGGGCATCATGCCTGGTGACGGTTACGACAGTGATCGTAGGGGATTCGACAGCAATGAGCGTGGACGTATATTCGAGAATGGTTGCGATCGATTTTTCCGGGACCGTGCGAACGGATACGCCGTCCACTCGCGGACATATGAAGCGGGGAAAGACAGGATTCAATTCGACAAGATCAAGTTGGATCGGGATCGAACCTTCACCATCGAGGAAAAATCAGGGGTCATCAGGAGTGATAAAGACCTCAAGCAGTTGAGGGCGGTGCGTGAACTTCTCCGGGAGGATGAGAAACATCAGCATATCCTGCGGTCCGTCGCGGGTGAGTCGATATCGAAAGAAGCGCAGGAACTCATTGCCGGACTGATCCAAGACTTCCCGGACCAGTTCACGCACCAAATCATAGCGCGAGCCGATGCCCGCGAGATCTGGGCGCGAGGTCTCGAGGTGGAACGCGGTAAAGGGCAGCAGCTCGAATTGCCGGGTGTTCGTGAAAAGGCTCGGCAGGGAAAGGTTCAGGAGCTACAGAAGTGGAAAGATAGAATCGCCGAGCTCGCGCGGGCGCGTGGGCGAGCCGAAAAGTTCCGGAACATGCTGAGGTTTCGCGACGGAGCGACACGTGGCCGTGCGGAAGCCCCGCAGAAAATCGAACGTGATCGGCAGGCCAGAGAAGAAGCCGAGCGAGCCAGGCGAGCACGGGTAACCGATGAGCGTGCACGGATGGAACGGGCGGCTGCCGAACGGGTGGCGCAGGAATTCCCGGCGCCCAGCCAGTACCAGGAACGCGAAGCCGTTGACACGGCGCAGCAGGCGGCGAGATAAGGGGCTGAGGCTGCCGATGCCGACCGTTCGGCAGCCGAGGCCCGCGCGGCAGCCGAGAAGGAACGAGAGGCTGCTTTCAAGGCGCGTGAGGCGGCGGAGAAGGAACGCGCGGAAGAACGGGCGCGGTTGCGGGCGCGGGGGATTCCGCCGGAGGTGGTGCAGCTTCTTCAGATCGGTCAAGCGGAACCGCCGTCGGCGGCGGTGCGGGAACCTCCGGGCACGGCGCCGCGGGTGCAGCGTGGTTATTGGCACAGTCAGGACCGGAGTCGGGCAATCGAGCGAGGCCGGTGAATCGTCTTGCCGACTTCGACACGGCGGTCTCCGCGCGGCCGGATGGCGTGGCGCTAGTCTCAGGCCCGAGAGGTGAGTGGATCAGCAGGACGAGTCGAAGGAGGTCGATCCGGTGGGTGAGCCCGACCATCACTACTGGATGAACCGCGCTATCGAGCTCGCGCGTCTGTGCCCGGTGGCCGAGGGTGCGTTCTCGGTGGGTGCGGTCATCGTCGCCGACGGGGCGGAGATCGCGACCGGTTATTCACGAGAGTCCGATCCCAAGGAACACGCCGAGGAGGCCGCGCTTCGCAAGCTCGATCCGGCCGATCCCCGGCTGGCGCGCGCGACGATCTACAGCACGCTGGAACCCTGTTCGGAGCGGGGGACGAAGGACCGGCTGCCGTGCACCGACCGGATACTGCGGTCAGGTATTCCGGTCGTGGTGATCGCGTGGCGCGAGCCGTCGACGTTCGTGGCGAACTGCGTCGGCGTGGAGAAGCTTCAGCGGGCGGGTGTCGATGTGGTCGAACTCGCCGACCTGGCCGAGGCGGCGATGTCGATGAACCGCCACCTCGACCTGTCCTGATCAGTCGTAGTCCCAGTACTGCAGCCAGCGCACGGACGCGAACAGCAGCAGCGTCAGCGCGTAGAGCACGACGACCACCGCCGCCCCGGCGACGCTGATGCGCGGGCTCGCGCCGTCGACCGGGTCCAGCCACCGGCGAAACCAGCGAGCGACGGCGGGCGAGAGGAAATAGCTCATCAAACCCACGCTCACGATCTGGCTGAGCCACAGCGCCAGCCACGGCTGCGCGCCGAGCCGGTCGAGCACCGGGCCGAGGAATCGGGACAGCACCATCACCGTCGGATACAGCACCAGCAACACCAGCATGGCGGTCTTCCAGGCGGGGGTCATCCTGGTTTCGCCGTCGACCGTGCGCACGGTGGAGCCGAACGGTGTGGTGTGCGCGTCCACGGTGAAGTCCTCGGTCAGCTTCGCGCGCAATTCCGGTAAGGCGGCGGCGCGTTCGTCCGAGCCCAGCCAGTCGGTCAGCTGCCGTTGGGTGCGGAATCTGAGCACCGAGAACCAGCGCCCGCCGTCCACGGGGAAAAGCGCGGCTCCTTCGAACCCGGGGAATCGCGAACTCGCCGCCACGAGCTGCGCTTCGGTCGCCTGGAATTCGTCCTCCTTGTCGTGCGCGACGCTGTGCCGGAATACGCAGACGCCTGGCGGGGCGGCCTCGCCTGCCACGAAGATCAGATCCGAACTCTTGCAATGGAAGCCGCGAGATTCGCCCTCGGACACGAGGGCCGCCCGTTCGGCCGAGTCCAGGAATTCGTGGAGCGATGACTCGGATCGGAACGTGACGCTGAATCCCGCTTCGAGCATCCGGCTTCCGGTCACCGCGACCGAGGAATGCATGAATCCTTGCATTCGGCAGGCGATTCGGCGCAGTCCATCGAGCCAATCCCGGAATGCCGCTTCGTGTGCCGGTCGATGAAAGACCGTTACGACGGTAGCCGCGGCATTCATCGGGCTATGTGACGTCGAGGCGACGGCCCCGCACATAGACCTCGGTGATCGCGGGTTCGCGAATACCCATCAGCAGCGCGAACAGGGTCTGATCCCGAGCCAGTACCGGGTCGTCGGAACGAATGCCGTATGCCAGCGAGCTTTCCAGCGCCGGGACCCGCGCCGGATCGATCACGATGAAATCGGCTTCCTTACCGACGTCGAAGTTGCCGAAACGATTCTCCATATCCAAGGCGCGCGCACCGGCCAGCGTACCGGTGAACAGCATTTCGGCCGGATGCATCGACACACCTTGCTCGCCCGGTTCGGAGATGTGCACCTTGAACGCGGCCGACAGCACCTGCGGAATCAGCCACTCGTCGCCTCCGCCGTAATCGGTGCCCGCGGCCACCGTGACACCCGAGGCGAGCGTCCGCTTCCACGGCATCGTGCCGGAGCCGAGGAACTGCTGCGAGACCGGACAGTGCGCCACCGACGTGCCGGTTTCGGCCATCCGCCGCAGCTCGACGTCCTGGCAGTGCACGCAGTGCGCGAGGATGCTGCGCCTGCCGAGCAGGCTCTTGCCGCCAACGGCCGATCCCGGCAGGAACTTTCCGTCGTAGGTGTCGAGGTAGGTCGCGACGTCGTACGCCTGCTTGGTGGTGTCGACTTCGCCGGTCCCGGGACGGTTGTTCTCGTTGAGGTGACTGTGGAAATAGACGCCGCGTTCGCGCACCGAATCGTAGAGATCACCCAGGTTCTTCAGCGTCTGGCGAGTGACCGCCAACGAGAATCGCGGCACGATCGCCACGTGCAGTAGCGCCGTGTCCACGTCACCGGTGTCGGCGGCGTGCCACTTGGCGATCTCTTCGCTGGTCAATCGGATGGCATCGGCCTCGGTGGTCATCAGTGCGGCCGCCGCGTCCGCTCCGGTCGTTTGGATGCCACGCCCCGCGACCATGCGTAGACCTCGCCGCCGGGTCTCGCTGAACAATGCGTCCTGCGCGTGCGGGAACGCCGAGCCGAAGACCATCGCCGCCGTGGTGCCCGCGGCGATGCGTCGCGCACAGAATTCGGTGGCCGCCGAGCGCGCGAATTCCGGGTCGCCGTAGCGGGATTCCGCGGGATAGATGCACAATTCAAGCCATTCCAGCAGCTGGCCGCCGCCGTAGGCATCGCCCGCGAAGGTCTGCGGGAAGTGAATATGTGTGTCGACGAACCCGGGAAGCAAGAACCCTGGACGGTGATCGAACACTTTTTCGGAATGGTGTTCGGCCGGGATATCGGAGCGCGGTCCGCAGAATGCGACCCGGCCGCTCTCGTCGATCACCAGAGCCCCGTCCGGCACGTCGGTCAAAGCGTCGGCCGCATCGCCGGAAGCGGGACTTCCGGCGATGTGGAAAATGTGCCCCAAGTGGACTTGGCTCACCGTTCGAGCAAAACACACATCGATCCGGCGCGCGAGCGGATCAGGTGAAATGCGCTCAGACGCCGCGCGAGAACAATGTCACCGGAGACGGCATACGGTAACCGGCGAGTTTGATGAATCGGGCGCTCACGCCGCGCTGCCGATCCTCCAGTGGACCCGCTCCGACCGTGTTCATCATCCGGTTGATCACGTTGAAGCAGGTGCCCACCCAGACGGCCTCGTCGAACGCCTCCCGGGAGACGCCCGCCAGCCGGACCACCGCGGCGTCCTCTGCGGTCAACCCGTCGGGGTCACGAGCCATCTTGGCCAGGAAATCGAGCATGACCCGCGCTTCCGGGCGCAGCGGGGAGTCCGTGCCGCCGGCCAGTGCCCGGGTCACCACATCGGCATCGATGTAGGCGCCCGCGATCGCCTCGTGGGAGGTGGCGCAGAACGGGCACTCGTTGGCCTGCGAGGTGTGCGTCGCGAAGATCTCCCGCTCGGCGACGGTCCAGTACGACGGTCCGCGCATGATGTCCTGAATCAGCTCCGACAACGGCGAACCGAAGAACCGGTGCCGGTAGAACAGCACTTTGAGCACGGCGGGAACCTCGACGCCGCTGAACCGCCGCATGGTCCACAACACGAGTTTGGTCGGCCGGTCGTGACCGGATCGCACTGCCTCGAGCCACATCTCAGTTCCCCTCCCAAGCCAGGCGCGCGGCGCGCAGGCGCCGGTCGGCGGCGCCGTAGGCGACGACCGCGGTCGCCTCGAAGATCTCGTCGTCACTGTGCCCGGCCGCTTTCAGCGCCGCGATCTGCTGCTCGGTGACCCGGTAGGACCGTTCGGCCACCAGGTCGGCGAAGGCGGCGAGTTCCGCCGGCACGTCCTGGCCGGACTCGGTCGTCCCGGCGGCCCCGGCTTTCAGCGCCCGGCGGACCCGGCTCGGCAACCGCCCCGGCGCGGACTCGAGGTGTTCGCCGAACCGCTGCCACTTCTCACTCATCGAGCCACGCATGGGCCTCATTCTGTCCGACGCCGACCGCCCGCGCTGAGAATCGGCGCAGCGCTACGGGTTGTCGTCCTTCGCCCTGCGCAGCACGACCTTCCGGTCGTCCAGATCGACCGCGGCCAGCGGCGGCGCGCCCTGGCCCTGCTCGTCCCGCAACATCGACACCGATTCACGGTGGTCCAGCTCCATGCGCTTGGTCGCGTAGAACAGCGCCGTGAACTCGTCGGTGAACGTGCCGGAGATCGGGGTGCGGCGGCGCCTGCGGCGTTTGTTCACGGTCATCTCGTAGACGGCCACCAGCACGAGCAGGATCACCCAGCCGGGGATCGACCACTGGAACAGCGCTGCCATGCCACGAAGCTACCAGCAGGCGCTTCCGCCGAACCGGGTGAAAATTGCCCGCTTCGCGACGGGTAACCGAGGCGATCGCGGGTATACGCCCGATACGGAAAGTGCGGGAAGGACGCGATGCCACATGCGCCGTCGGACGATCCGCGCGGGAGCGATGCGCGAGAGAAACATGAGAATCGGAAGTGTAATCGTCTTGATCTGGTTGCTGATCGGCGTGGTAGCCGCAGCACAACGCCATTATTTCGACAGTGGGCCGGTCAACTGCGCCGGTTTCGGCACCATCGCCGTCACGGTGATCGCCGGACCGCTCAACTACATGGGCGTCAATCCGAAGGTCGCGGATTGCAATGTCCCGCAACCGAGCCCGTAATTCGATCGAGTGACCGCGGACGGCCGGGTGGGTATGCCACCCGGCCGTCCGCTTTTCGTCCGCGCGAGACTTGAACTAGATATTTGCCAACTCGCGAAGAGTCGCCTGTACCTCGGATTTGTTGGGTAACTGTCGGTGTGTCCGGGTATCCCCGCTCGACGGGGAGCACGGAAGGGACCGATGAGATGCGTGATTACGGACGCCGGGGGCGTGATTACGAACGTCGTGCGCGTGCCGGGCGCGGCTCAGGCACAGGCTCCCGGGTATTCGGGTTCCTGCTGCTGGCTTGGCTGGCGGTCGGTTTGCTCGCGGCCGGTCAACGGCATTATTTCGACAGCGGCCCCCCGATCAACTGCGCCGGTTGGGGCACGATCGGTCTCACCGCCCTCGCGGGTCCGCTGAACTACGCCGGGGTGAATCCCAAGGTCGGTGGCTGCGAGCTGCCCCAACCGAGCGGGTGAAACGCACCGGGCCCCGTATCCGCAGTACGGATACGGGGCCCGGTGATGCTCTCCGGATCAGCTCACGCCGACCGGCACCTTCGCCGTCTCGGCGGTACGTTGCTGCAACTCACGCAGCTTCGTGCCCTCGACGTCGATGTCGGGCAGGATGCGGTCGAGCCACTTCGGCATCCACCACGACCACTTGCCCATCAGCACCAGCAGCGACGGAATCAGCACCATGCGGACGATGAACGCGTCCAGCAGCACGCCCGCCGCCAGGGCGAAGCCGAACGACTTCGCCGTCACGTCGGTCTCCAGCAGGAACGAACCGAACACCGAGATCATGATGATCGCCGCCGAGGTCACCACACGCGCGCCGTGGTGGTAACCGGCGACCACCGCGTCCTTGGCCGACTTGCCGTGCACGAACTCCTCGCGCATCCGGGTCACCAGGAAGACCTGGTAGTCCATCGCGAGGCCGAACACCAGGCCGATCAGCATGATCGGCATGAAGCTGACCAGCGGATGCGGGTCCTCGATCAGGCCGAGCTTGCCCTCCTGGAAGATCAGCACGGTCGCGCCGAAGGTCGCGGCCATCGACAGCAGGAACCCGAGCGCCGCGGTGAGCGGCACCAGGATCGACCGGAACACCAGGATCAGCAGCACGAACGCCGCGCCCGCCACGATCGCCAGGTAGGGCACGATCTTGCTGAGCAGCACGTGGTCCACGTCGGCGTAGATCGCGGTGGTGCCGGTGATGCCGTACTCGATGCCGTACTCGGCGTTCAGCTGGCCTTCGGCCTCCCTGGCGTCGCGCACGAGATCCTTGGTGGCCTGGTTGTTGGGCCCGGACTTCGGCACGCCGTTCAGCATCGCGCCCTGCTGGTCCTGGCTGAACTGCGGCTCGGTCACGTAGTCCATGTCGGGGTAGGACGCGAGCTTGTCGCGCAGCGCCTTCACCGCGGCGTCCCGGTTCTCGGCGGGGACGGCGCTCAGGTCGGCGACCACGTTCAGCACGCCGTTGCTGCCTTCGCCGAAGCCTTCGGTCCGCAGCTCGTAGGCCTTCCTGATGGTGGAGGTCTTCGGCATGCTGTCCTCGCCCGGCAGGCCCAGGTTCAGGCCGGCGGCGGGGGCGGCGAGCGCGCCGAGCACCACGACGCTCAGGATCAGCGCGACCCACGGCGCGCGGCCGATCAGGCGGCCGAAACGCATGCCGTTGGTGACCGAGTTCTCGTCCTCGGGATCGTGCTGGGCGACCACCGGCAGCTTCGGCTTGAACAGGAACCGGCCGAACGCGCCGAGCAGCGCAGGCATCAGCGTGATCGCGGTGAGCACGGCGAAACCGGCGGCGATCGCGCCGCCCAGACCCATGAACGTCATGAACTGGACACCGACGATGCTCAGACCAGCGAGCGCGATGATGACGGTCAGGCCGGCGAACACCACGGCGGAACCGGCCGTGCCGAGCGCGGTGCCCGCGGCCTCCTCCGGCGAATCCTGCACCGCCAGTTCGTGCTTGTACCTGGACACGATGAACAGCGCGTAGTCGATGGACAGCGCGATGCCGATCATCGAGGCGAGGAAGGTGGTGAAGCTGGGGATCTCGATCACCGAGGTGCCGAGCATGATCAAAGAGGTGGCCGCGCCGAGACCGATGATCGCGGTGACGATCGGCACGAACGCCGCGACGATGGCGCCGAACGCCACGACCATCACGACCAGCGCGACCGCCATGCCGATCATCTCGGACTTGCCGCTCGGCGCTTCCTGCTTCTGCGCGATCGAGCCGCTCATCTCCACCGTCAGCCCGGCGTTGCGGGCGTCGGCGGCGATGTCGTAGGCCGCTTCCCGGTTGGCGTCGGTGACGTCGGTGACCTTCGCGATCGTGAACGGGACATTGATCACGGCCACGGTCGCGGGCGCGGTCTTGCTGAGCACGTTCAGCGGGGCGCCACTGCACTGCGCGGGATCGGGGTTGCTCAGGCAGCCCATCTTCTCGGCCGCTTCGACCGGGTTGGCGATGGGCTTGCTGTGGTCGACGATGTCGAGCTGGCCGAGCTTGGCGATGAACGCGTCCAGCGCCGCACGGTTCGCCGGATCGGTCAGCGTCTGTCCCTCCGGCGCGGCGGCGACGTAGGTGCCGGTGACCGCGTCCAGCTGGAACGCGGCGGAGGCGCCGGGGAAGTGCTTGTCGAGGATTTCGTTGGCACGCTCCGAGGGCAGGTTGGGCATGCTGAAGTCGTCGCTCATCGGCTTGCTGAGCTGCGCGCCCAGGCCACCGAGGAGTACGAACAAGACGAGCCAGACGGGAAGCACTATCCATTTCCGGCGGAAGGCGAACTTCCCCCATCTGTACAGAAAAACGGACACGAGTGGTTACTCCTAGCGATGACTGGGATCGTGCTGGTTCTGCGTGTAGACAGCACTCGCGGAGGTGCCCTGCCTGCCTCCGCCTCCACTGACGCTTTCTGCCTACCGTGCGGTAGGTAGACTACCCAGCGGATAAGCGGAGGTACAACCTCTATTCTGCGGGCGAGATTCGCTCGATGCGAAGGTGATGAGAGGATCATCGGATGGCTGTGCGTGACACACCCGGCGCTGTCGCCGCAGGTGGAGGCACCAAAAGCGCGATTCGGGACGCCGCGGTGAAACTTTTCGGAGCCAAAGGATTCGAGCAGACGAGCCTGCGTGAGGTCGCGGATGCGGTAGGAATCACAAAGGCGTCGCTCTACTATCACTATGCGTCGAAACTCGATCTGCTCCTGGCGATCATTGATCCGATCGTCGATCACATGCGCTCGGTGGTGAACGATCTCGACCAGGTCCCGCACGACAGCGAGAGCATCCGCCGGGTGCTGCGAACATATCTGCGCGGTCTGATCGATCACCGTGACGCCGGGGCGCTGGTCGTGCGCGACACCGTCGCGATCGTGAACGCCATGGCCGACCGCTACCCCGATCTGGTGGAGACCACCCGGGAACTGCGCTTGTGGCTGGCCGGGCCGGACGCCACCGAGGAAGCGCATCTGCGCGCCTGCGCCGCGCTGGAGGTGATCGGTGTCGCGCTGGTGTCCAAGGAACTCGTGCCTGGTGCGGACGACTCGCTGGTGGAATCGTCACTGCTGGACGCCGCGACCTGCGTGCTCGCTGGCGGCGGCGCCGCGTAGATTCGAGCCATCCCCTCGACGCCAGGAGTCGCCGCTGTGCACATCACCGCGAAGATCGATTACGCGGTGCGGACGCTGCTCGAAATCGCCAGTGCGCCGCGGCTGAACCGGTCCGTGGTCGGGCTCGGCGCAGCCGCCGTGCAGGCCGCGCCGATGGTCAAGGCCGAAGCGATCGCCACCGCCCAGCGGATCCCGCCCAAGGTGCTCGAGTCGGTGCTCGGCGAACTGCGCCGCGCCGAACTCGTGATCAGCAGGCGCGGGCCGGACGGCGGCTATTGGCTGGCCAGGCCGGCCGCCGAGATCTCCGTCGCCGACGTGATCCGCGCGATCGAGGGCCCGCTGGCGTCGGTGCGCGGCGCGCGCCCGGAGGACGTTCACTACGCCGGTGCGGCCGAGCCGTTGCAGCGGGTGTGGATCGCGCTGCGGGTCAATATTCGCGCGGTGCTGGAGAACGTCACCATCGCCGACATCGCGAGCGACCGGCTGCCCGGATTCGTCGGGGCGCTCACCGAAGATCCGGGCGCCTGGGCGCGCCGCTAGCCCCGCACACCACCACGGGAGAGCATCCATGCAGGTCAGAAAACATCAGGGCGCATCGCGCCGACAGCCGGTAGCCTGCGACTCATCATGCTGATCCAACTGCTCCGCTCGCATCTGCAGCCTTATCGCGCCCAGTTGGCGGGGGTCGTTGCGCTTCAGCTGATTTCCGTGATCGCGATGCTGTATCTGCCGAGCCTGAACGCGGACCTCATCGACAACGGCGTCACCAAAGGCGACCTCGGCTACATCTGGACCACGGGCCTGTGGATGCTCGCGGTCACGGGTGTGCAGATCGTCGCGTCGGCCACTTCGGTCTATCTCGGCGCGCAGGCGGCGATGGGCGCGGGCCGCGACCTGCGCGGCGCGCTGCTGCACCGCGTCGGCACGTTCTCCGCGCGCGAAGTGGGCATGTTCGGCGCGCCCTCGCTCATCACTCGCAATACCAACGACATTCAGCAGGTGCAGCTGCTCATCGTGATGTCGGCGACCATCCTGGTGATGGCGCCCATCATGTGCGTCGGCGGCATCATCATGGCGCTGCGCGAGGATCTCGGCCTGTCCTGGCTGCTGCTGATCGCGGTGCCCGCGCTCGGCCTGTCCATGGCCGTGCTGATCTCCAGAATGGTGCCCGGCTTCCGGGACATGCAGGCCAGGATCGACGAGGTGAATCGCGTTCTGCGCGAACAGATCACCGGTATCCGGGTGGTGCGCGCCTTCGTGCGGGAACGCCAGGAGACCTGGCGGTTCGGCCTGGCCAACACCGAACTCACCGACACCGCGCTGCGAGTCGGCCGGTTGATGGCGCTGATGTTCCCCACGGTCATGCTGATCAGCAATGTCACCGCCGTGGCAGTGATCTGGTTCGGCGGGCACGCGATCGACGCGGGGCACATGCAGATCGGTTCGCTCACCGCGATGCTGTCCTACATCATGCAGATCCTGATGGCCGTGATGATGGCCTCGTTCCTGGCGATGATGGCCCCGCGCGCCGCGGTCTCCGCCGACCGGATCGGCGAGGTGCTCGACACCGAGTCCTCGGTGCACCCGCCGCGCCTGCCGCAGCCGTTCACCGACGACCCGGCCGTCGTCGACTTCCAGTTCGCCGAGTTCGCCTTCCCCGGCGCGGAGAAGCCGGTGCTGAAGGCCATCCGATTCCAGGTACGTCCCGGCGCCACCACCGCGATCGTCGGCTCCACCGGCGCGGGAAAGACCACGCTGATCAACCTCGTACCCCGGCTGATGGACGTCACCGACGGCGCGGTCTATGTCGGCGGCACCGATGTGCGCCATATCGACCTGGAGATATTGCGCTCACAGATCGGCCTCGTCCCGCAGAAGGCGTACCTGTTCTCCGGCACGATCGCGAGCAACCTGCGCTACGGCAACCCGCAGGCCACCGACGAGGAGCTGTGGCGCGCGCTGGAGATCGCGCAGGCCGCCGATTTCGTCCGCGAGATGCCCGAAGGGCTGCAAACCCCGGTGGCCCAGGGCGGCACCACCGTGTCCGGCGGTCAGCGTCAACGGTTGGCCATCGCCCGCGCGCTGGTGAAGAAGCCGAGGGTGTATCTGTTCGACGACTCGTTCTCCGCGCTGGACGTGGCGACCGACGCCAGGCTGCGGGAGGCGCTGAAGCCGGAGACCGCCGACGCCTCGGTCATCATCGTCGCGCAGCGCATCGCCACCATCCGGGACGCGGACCAGATCGTGGTGCTCGAGGACGGCGCGATAGCCGGCATCGGCACCCACGATCAGCTCCTGCGGGATTGTTCGGAGTACCGGGAGATCGTCGAGTCGCAACTTAGTGCCGAGGAGGCGCGATGAGACCCGGAATGCCGACCCCCGGCGCACCCGGCACCAAGGCGAAGTCGTTCGGGCCCTCGCTGAAACGACTGTTGCGCAGGCTCGCGCCGGAGCGGGTGCAGGTCGCGCTGATCGTCGCGCTCGTCATCGTCTCCGTGGTGCTGAACACCATCGGCCCCTACATCCTCGGCAAGGCGACCAACCTGGTCTTCGACGGCGTGGTGGGCAAACAACTGCCGTCCGGCGTGTCCAAGGACCAGGCGATCGAGGCCCTGCGGGCCAACGGCGACGACACCTTCGCCGACATGCTCGGCGCGATGAACGTGGTCCCGGGCGTCGGGGTGGACTTCGGCGCGGTCGGGCGGGTCCTCGCCCTGGTGCTGGCGCTGTACATCGGCGCGGCCGTCTTCGGCTGGTTGCAGGGCTACCTGCTCAACATCGTGATCAACCGCACGGTGAAGCGGCTGCGCAGCGATGTCGAGGACAAGATCCATCGGCTTCCGCTGCGGTACTTCGACTCCGCGCCGCGCGGTGACGTGCTCAGCCGCGTGACCAACGATGTCGACAACGTCTCCCAGAGCCTGCAACAGACCATGAGCCAGCTGCTGGTCTCGGTGTTCTCGGTGCTCGGCATCCTGGTCATGATGTTCTGGATCTCCTGGCAGCTCGCGGTGATCGCCCTGCTCACCGTGCCCGCCGCCATCGTGGTCACCGCGCAGATCGCGAAGCGGTCCAAGCCGCACTTCGTCGACCAGTGGAAGTACACCGGCCTGGTCAACGCCCAGGTCGAGGAGGCATACACCGGGCACGAGGTGGTCACCGCGTTCGGCCGCAACCGCGAGGTCGGCAAGGAGTTCGACCAGCGCAACGAGCAGCTCTACCAGGCCAGCTTCAAAGCGCAGTTCATCTCGGGCCTGATCATGCCCGCCATCATGTTCCTGGGGAACGTCAACTTCGTGCTGGTCGCGCTGGTCGGCGGCCTGAAGGTGGCCACGGGCAGTCTCTCGCTCGGCGAGGTGCAGGCGTTCATCCAGTACTCGCGCCAGTTCAGCCAGCCGCTGACCCAGCTCGGCGCGATGGCGAACCTGCTGCAGTCCGGCGTCGCCTCCGCCGAGCGGATCTTCGAGATCCTGGACGCCGAGGAACAGAGCCCCGACCCGGTGATGGCCGACGCGCGCCCGGTCGACCGCGGCCGCGTGGAGTTCGAGGCCGTCTCGTTCCGCTACGAACCCGACAAGCCGGTGATCGAGCGCCTGTCGCTGGTGGCTGAGCCGGGCCACGTGGTCGCGATCGTCGGCCCCACCGGCGCGGGCAAGACCACGCTGGTGAATCTGCTCATGCGGTTCTACGAACTGGACGCGGGCACCATCACCATCGACGGCGTCGACATCACCGAGATCACCCGCGACCACCTGCGCTCGCGCATCGGCATGGTGCTGCAGGACACCTGGCTGTTCAAGGGCACCATCCGGGAGAACATCGCCTACGGCAACCCGAACGCGAGCGAAGAGGAGATCCTCGCCGCGGCCCGCGCCGCCTACGTCGACCGCTTCGTGCACGCGCTGCCCGACGGCTACGACACGGTCATCGATGAGGAGGGCGCCGGCGTCAGCGCGGGCGAGAAGCAGCTGATCACCATCGCGCGCGCGTTCCTCGCCAAGCCGTCCATCCTCATCCTGGACGAGGCGACCAGCTCGGTGGACACCCGCACCGAACTGCTCGTGCAGCACGCCACCGCCGCCCTGCGCCGCGACCGGACCAGTTTCGTCATCGCCCACCGCCTGTCCACCATCCGCGACGCCGACCTGATCGTCGTCATGGAAGCGGGCCGCATCGTGGAACACGGCTCGCACGAACGCCTGCTCGATGAGCGCGGGGCCTATTACCGGTTGTACAACGCCCAGTTCGCTGGAGCTGTGTGATTCGGCCGCGCCTGCGGCGCGGCGTGGTCGAAGCTCGCGACCAGGTGCGCGGTGTAGTGGCTCGTTGTCGGCTCGGACCGAACGTGAGCCCGGCGGATGCTCGCTCTGGCTGCTCTTCGTTCGCAGGTGTGGGTGGGCCGGCGCTGGGCTCGTCAGGGGAGTCGCGCGCACGGCATCGTTGTCTCGGTGCGCTCGCACGGGCGCCGAAACAGCTCGCTCAGTCGGCCCGCACTCACGACCGTTTCCGGCCGAGGCCGAGGCGGTGGGACAGGCGGCTCATGAGCTGGGACATCTTCGACGGGAACGAGTTCGGTCCGGGGATGCGTACCGGGCGGACGCGGCCGTTGTGTAGTGCGGTGATCTTCCAGCCCTGGTCGGTGCGCACGGTCACCAGCGTTTGGCGGGACAGCCGGCGCTGGGGGAGGCGCGAGCGCCACGGCATCAGAACCGATGCCGTGCCGTGCACAATCGCCACGTCGGGGGTGACGAAGCGGATCGACTCCAGATCGCCGACCAGTGCCGACCCGGCCAGGACTCCACGGAAGAGCTTTTCGTGGTTGGCCTGATGCTCGCCGCGGCCGGTGGCTCGGGTGCCGTCGTAGGAGACGTAGTCGGAGTCCTCGGTGAACAGGGCGGCGTACGCGGCGGCGTCGTTATCGGTCCAGGTGCGCATCAGCTCGTCGAACAGGCTGCGCAGCGCGCGGTCGTCGGTGCGGTCGAGGGTCGCGTCCATGGTGGTGCCTTCCGGTGTTAAGATTCGACTATCGAAATATAAGATAACAGAAAGATTCGAATGTCGAAAGAAGAGTTGATCGGCGCGATCGCGCAAGAGCTGCGGACGCTGCAGCAGAGCTTCGACGCCTTCGACGAGGCCGCGGCCGTTCGTCTGGGGTTGAACCGCACCGACCTGCGCTGCCTGGACATCGTGCTCGGCCGTGGCCCGTTGACGGCGGGGGAGCTCAGCGCCGCGCTGCGACTGAGTCCCGCCGCCACCACCACCGTCGTCGACCGGTTGACCCGGGCTGGATTCGTCTCGCGCGCACAAGATCCCGGTAATCGGCGGCGGATCCTGATCGAAGCCACCGCGCGGGCCGCCGAGGTGGCGCGAGAGATCTTCGAACCCGTGGGGAAGGCGGGCGCCGAGGCTCTGACACGGTTCGACACCGACGAACTGCGCATCGCACTCGACTTCCTGCGCACCGCGCTGCGGGTGCACCAGGAGCAAACCGAGCGTGTCTCGCGGTCGGGCGAATCATGCTGATGCCTGTGACGAGCAGTGGCCTGGTTCGGGCGGCGACCACCGAACTGCGAGGATAGCGGGGTGTCCGGTCCCGAATCCTTCTCCTTCACCCTCGGTACCCGCTTGGACGGACGGCACGGCCGGTCCGGTGTGATCGCCACGCCGCACGGGCCGATCGCCACGCCCGCCTTCATCCCGGTGGGGACCAAGGCGACGGTCAAAGCGGTGCTGCCGGAAACCATGCGGGAACTCGGCGCCCAAGCGCTGCTCGCGAACGCCTATCACCTGTACTTACAACCGGGTGCCGACATCGTGGACGAGGCGGGCGGGCTCGGCGCGTTCATGAACTGGCCGGGGCCGACCTTCACCGACAGCGGCGGTTTCCAGGTGATGTCGCTGGGCGTCGGTTTCAAGAAGGTGCTCGCGATGGAGGCGGTCGATGTGCGCAGCGACGACGTGATCGCACCGGGCAAAGAGCGGCTGGCCACCGTTGACGACGACGGCGTCACGTTCCGTTCCCACCTCGACGGCTCCGTGCACCGCTTCACGCCCGAGGTGTCGATGACCATCCAGCACCAGCTCGGCGCCGACATCATGTTCGCGTTCGACGAACTCACTACATTGCTCAACACCCGCGCCTACCAGGAACGATCGGTGCAGCGCACGCACGAGTGGGCGCAGCGCTGCATCGACGAGCACGAGCGGCTGACCGCCGCGCGCACGCACCGTCCCTACCAAGCGCTGTTCGCCGTCATCCAGGGCGCGCAGTACGAGGACCTGCGCAGGAAGGCATGCCGCGGACTGGAATCGATTCGCGGAAACGCGGGGACGGGATTCGACGGCTACGGCATCGGCGGCGCGCTGGAGAAGCACAATCTGGGCGCCATCGTCGGGTGGTGCAGTGACGAGCTGCCCGAAGACAAGCCACGCCACATGCTCGGCATCAGCGAGCCGGAGGACATCTTCACCGCCATCGAGAACGGCGCCGACACCTTCGACTGCGTCAACCCGTCGCGGGTCGCCCGCAACGCCGCCATCTACGTCGACACCGGTCGTTTCAACATCAACACCAGCCGCTTTCGCCGCGACTTCACCCCGATCGACGAGAACTGCGACTGCTACACCTGCGCCAACTACACGCGCGCCTACATCCATCACCTGTTCAAGGCCAAGGAGATGCTCGCGGCCACGCTGTGCACGATCCACAACGAGCGGTTCACGGTCCGCCTGGTCGACCGCATCCGCCACAGCATCGAGGGCGGCTACTTCGATGAGCACAAAACGGAGACCCTGGGCCGTTGGAAAAGCAAGAAGGGCGCGGGGCGTGAGGCGGATCGGTGACTCTCCGATCGGCTCTCGTTGCCCGCGCCCTCCGTGGTGTGGCCGGGAACTTCGTCAGGTGTGCAGCGGATCCGCTTCGGTCGGTGCGTAGCTCGGTTCGCGCTTCTTGAGCAACGCGATCACCCGGTAGGTGATCGGGAGTACGAATACCTCGCAGAGGGTCTTCCAGATGAAGCCGACGATCACATAGTTGACGAACTGCTGCCAGGTATCGATGCCGATGGCGCCCGCGGCGATCGAGCAGAAGATCAGTGTGTCGGCGAACTCGCCGACGATGGTCGATCCGATCAGCCTGGCCCACAGGTATTTTTCCTTCGTCCGCTCCTTGATCAGCACCAACGTCGCGGAGTTCAGCAACTGGCCGACGAAGTACCCGGCCAGGCCCGCGATGACGAGCCGCGGCGTCGTCCCCAGGACGGTGCGGAACGCCTCTTGGTTGTCGTAGAAGCTCGCGGCGGGCAGCCGGATCGCGATGGCGAAACAGGCGACCGTCAGCAGCAGGGCGGCGAAGCCGTAGTAGATGGCCCGCCGGGTGGCGCGGAAGCCGTACACCTCGCTGAGCACATCGCCGAGGATGTAGGCCAACGGGAACAGGAAGAAGGCGCCGTCGGTGGCGATCGGAAGGATTTGCAGCGGCCCCAGCGACACCGACCGGTCGCCGAAGAACTCCACCCCCTTGGTGGCGCAGATGTTGGAAATGATCAGGGTTGCCGTGAACAGGGCCACGATCGGTGCGTAGTACCCCCGCGCTACCTGGGCAAATGCCGCATGGTCCGCGGGGCGTCCAGGCCCGCCGTGCTCTTGCGTGGTTTTCGACTCACTCACCCGCATCATCAAACCAGGTTGTGGAATACGCTGTAGCAATGACGAATCCCGGGGACTCCGACGAATGGTGGAAGCAGTACGGCGGCCAAGGCGTGTCGCCGGAGTCCGGGGCGCAGAGTTCGGTCCCGCAGTATCCGAGCCAGGAGCAGCAGCAGCCGTCGGGCTACCCGTCGGCGCCGCAGTACCCGGTGCAGCCGCCCTCGCAGCCGATGACGCCGCCTCCGCAGCCGCAGTACCCGTCCTACCAGCCGCCCGCGCAGCCCTACGCCCAGCCGCAGTACGGCTACCAGACGCCCTACCAGCCCTACGGAGTCCCGTCGCAAGGCACCAACGGCATGGCGATCGGCGCGCTGATCTCGTCGCTGGTCGGGTTCGTCACCTGCGGACTGGGGTCGATCGTCGGCATCATCCTCGGCGTGATCGCGTTGAACCAGGTCAAGCAGACCGGCCAGGAGGGGCGCGGCATGGCGCTCGCCGGCATCTGGATCGGGGTCGGCGCGATCGTGCTCGGCATCCTGTGGTTCGTCGTGGTGATCATCGCGGGGGCGACCAGCGCGTAGCGCAGCCGGTTACGGAAAGCAGAAGGGGCGCACTCATTCGGGTGCGCCCCTTCCGCTTTCGTGCCCGCCGCGGCGGATCAGGCCTTCACGACCTGGGTGCCGCCGGCGAACTTGTCGTGCCAGCCCTGCTTGTTCGGGTCCTGCGAGATGGTGACCATGATGTAGATCGCCAAACCGAGCGAGACGAGGCCGCCGACGCACGGGATGATGTTGGCCGCGACGAAGATGTTGCGCTTCAGCGAGGTGGCCGGCTCGATCTTCGCGGCGCCGCCAGGGGCGAGCACCTTCAGACCGAGGATCTTCTTACCGAGCGTGGTGCCCTGCGAGGTCTCCATGCCGACGAAGTAGCCGAGCTGGACCAAGGTCCACACGATGCTGAGGCCGATGGTCAGGCCCAGCGAGTTGTTGAACAGGGTGTACAGGATGAGGTACGGGATGTAGAGGATGAGCGCGTCGATGACACGCGCGCCGATCCGGGTGCCGAGGTCGCCCGGCTGGCCACCGTAGTTGTTGAACCCCGGCTGCTGCGGGTACTGGCCGTACGGTTCCTGCCCATACTGCGGCTGCTGCCCGTATTGCGGCTGCTGCTGGCCGTACTGGGGCTGCTGCCCGTACTGGGGCTGCTGACCGTATTGCTGCTGCTGGCCGCCGTGCTGAGGCTGCTGCCCGTACTGGGGCTGCTGGCCATACTGCGGCTGCTGCCCGTATTGGTCGCCCCCCTGTGGGTACGGCTGCCCGTACGGCTGCCCGCCCTGCGGATACTGGTTGGGGTCGTACCCACCGCTTGTCATAGTTGTTTGTCCTCGTCGATTGATCAGTAGTTGGACGATGCGTACGTTACGGACATGGGCTGCTTCGCAACAACCCGTCCACGTCGAATATCGACGGTTCGCGGGGTAGCCGCTCGGTGTCGAAACGCTCGAGTAGCTCGGACGACGATGTCGCGGTGAAGCCGAGCGAACCGGCCAGTGCCGACACTACTTCCTCCGGCGTGTTGCCGAGCGCCAATCGTTCGCGGAGTGTCACCGCCCCATCCCGTTTCGCCAGTCGCCGCCCTTCCGCGTTGAGCACCAGCGGCACGTGGGCATAGTGCGGCACCGGCAGATCGAGCAGCGTCGCGAGGTATGCCTGCCGCGGGGTCGACGGCAGCAGGTCGTCGCCGCGCACCACCTGGTCGACGCCCTGTGCCGCGTCGTCCACCACGACGGCGAGGTTGTAGGCGGGGATGCCGTCACCGCGCCGCAGCACCACGTCGTCGACCGGGCCACGGTAGCGACCGTGCAGCTCGTCGCGCACTTCGAACTCGGTGATCGTGGCGCGCAAGCGCAGTGCGGCCGGGCGGCCCTGCGCGCGCAGCCGTTCGCGCTCCACGGGGAGCAAGGTGCGGCAGGTGCCGGGGTAGGCGCCCATCGGTCCGTGCGGAGCCGTCGCGGCTTTCTGAATTTCTCTTCGGGTGCAGAAGCATTCGTAGGTGAGCCCGGCGGCGGTGAGGCGTTCGATAGCCGACTCGTATTGCGGCAGCCGATCGGACTGGCGGACCACGGGCCCATCCCAATCCACGCCGATCGCGGCGAGATCCTCCAGCTGCCGCTGCTCGGCGCCGGGACGCACTCGGTCCAGGTCGTCGATCCGCAGCAGGAAGCGGCGGCCGGTGCAGCGAGCGAACGCCCAAGCCAGCAGTGCGGTGCGGAGATTGCCCAGGTGCAGGTCCCCGGACGGGCTCGGCGCATACCGGCCCGCGCCCGGCTCACTCATGGGCTCGCCTGATGGACGATGAGATGCGCACGTCGGCCATGGTAGAAGTCACGGCGGTCAGCCGCGCAGACGCGGCCGCAGGTCGTCGTCCGCCGGTTCGCCGCCCGCCTCCAGCGTGGCGAGCAAGGCTCGGGCGTGGGCGACCAATCCGGGCAGGTCGATATCGTAGGGCGCGCGCTCGCCTTCGGGCCGGTATGCCGTCAACCGCGACACCGCGCGGGCGAGCAGTGTACGCGCTCCCTTCGGATTACCGCGCTGTATGTGCGTCAGACCGACAGCGAACTGCGCGAGCGCCTGCCACAGCATCCGCTCGGCGAACGGTCCGTTCTTCCACGCGGCCTCTAAAACCTCGTGTGCGTTGAATGCAAGTCCCTCGTCCAGCAGTTGCTGGGCGAAGGTCAAGGTTTGCTGGGGTGGAAGATCGAGATCGTCCGGAATTCGGGCAACTCCGGTGCTGCCGGCAGGCAGTGGACGCCCGAGGCGGTCGCGCGGACGGGCATTACGGGCGCGACCTGCGTCGTCTCGATCGCGTTCGACCATAGGCTCCATCATGCACGGCCGCCGCTCCTTCGTCGACGCGGCCTCCGGAGGGAGGTGAATTGTCGGCCGATAACAGAGCAATCACATCCGTTAAAAACATTGTGGTACGTCAGTGTTTGGAATGAATGCCGGGAGTTGGCAATGTTCCCGCAACTCCGTTGCTTCGCAAACGTGTGTGGTTGCGATGATTGAATAGGCAAGAGCCGGGCAAACTTTCGAAGGACCTGCTAGTGTTACCGCGCGGGGACAGGCCCCGCGCGAGGTTAATTTCCTCTCGAACTCGATGTGCGATATCGACGCACCGGGAAAGTGCGCTCCGGCACGGGGTGCACCACGGGATTCGGCTTTCCAGTCGGGTACCCATGCTAGCTGGAACGATGTCAGGAGAAATCTCGCTCTCGACGCAGCAAAGGAGCTAGTGCCGTGGAGGTTGATTGGACGGGCGCTGTGTGGCGCAAGAGCACATACAGCGGTCCGGATGGGAACTGCGTGGAAGTCGCTTTTCTCGTCGACGGCAATGTCGCGGTTCGTGACACCAAGGACAGTGGACGTGGCCCGGTCTTGGCGTTTGCGCCGGGCGAGTGGGATGCATTCCTAGTGGGGGTCTCGACGGGAGAGTTCCGGCGCGGCTGAGTCGCGCCGGAATCGCCTGAACAAGGCAAAGCGGGCCCCGGGTCGCATGGACTCGGGGCCTTCGCGGTTTTCTGTGCGGATTGTGCGCCGGCGCGGGTGGCCGCCGGATCATCGGTGCCCGGAACCGTTCCCGTTTCCGTTCGCCCGTTCCTGCACCTTGCGCAGCACGGCGAGCTGCTTGCGTTCCTCTTCGTGCTCGAGCTCGAAGTGCTTGACGCTCTCGTCGCGCGGATCCGCGCGCAGGAAGCTGCCGGTCCCCGGCTTGCCCGCCGCGCCGAGCCTGCTCATCTTCTTCGGCACGGGGGCGCCCTGGTAGTCCAGCGGAACCGGGTGGCCGTGCTTGTCCACCGGCCCCAGCGGCTGGTGCACCTCGATGTACTCGCCGTGCGGCAGGCGCTTGATCACGCCGGTCTCCACGCCGTGCTCGAGCACCGCGCGGTCGCTGCGTTGCAGGCCGAGGCAGATGCGGTAGGCCAGGAAGTAGGCGATCGGCGGTGCGAGCAGGATGCCGATGCGGCCTGCCCAGGTCGTCGCGTTCAACGAGATCTGGAATTTGTAGGCGATGATGTCGTTGACGCACGAGAGCGTCAGCACCACGTAGAAGGTGATCGCCATCGCGCCGATCGCGGTGCGAACGGGCACGTCACGGGGGCGTTGCAACAGGTTGTGGTGTGCGCCGGTGTCGCCGGTGAGCCGTTTCTCGATCCAGGGGTAGGCGATGAGGACGGCGAACACCAGACCCATGAGCATGGCGACCCAGAAGACGGCGGGCACGGTGTAGCGGCCCAAATACAGCTCCCACGGCGGCATCAAGCGCGCCATGCCGTCGGTCCACATCATGTACATGTCCGGCTGGGAACCCGCGGAGACCTGCGACGGGTTGTATGGCCCCAGGTTCCAGATCGGGTTGATCTGGAAGAGTCCGCCGAGCAGGCCGACGACGCCGAGGGTGAAGGCGAAGAACGCGCCCTGGTCGGCGGCGAACACCGGCACGATCCGGGCGCCGACCACGTTGTTCTCCGTGCGGCCCGGGCCGGGGAACTGCGTGTGCTTCTGATACCACACCAGCGCCACGTGCGCCGCGATCAGCGCCAGGATGATGCCCGGGAACAACAGCACATGCGCGATGTAGAGCCGCGGGATGATGATGTCGCCGGGGAAGTCACCGCCGAACATCAGCCAGTGCAGCCACGTGCCGATGATCGGAATCGAAATCGTGATCCCGGAGAACGCGGCGCGCAGGCCCGTGCCCGACAGCAGGTCGTCGGGCAGCGAGTAACCGAAGAAGCCCTCGAACATCGCCAAGATCAGCAGCAACGAGCCGATCACCCAGTTCGCCTCACGCGGTTTCCGGAACGCGCCGGTGAAGAAGATCCGGAACAGATGCACGATGATCGACACCGCGAACAGCAGCGCCGCCCAGTGATGCACCTGCCGGACGAACAGACCGCCGCGGACCTCGAAGGAGATGTTCAGCGCCGTCTCGTACGCCCGCGACATGGTCACGCCGCGCATCGGCTGGTAGGAGCCGTTGTAGACGACCTCCGTCATGGACGGGTCGAAGAACAAGGTCAGGTAGACGCCCGACAGCAGCAGGATGATGAAGCTGTAGAGCGCTATCTCGCCGAGCAGGAACGACCAATGCGTCGGGAAGACCTTGTTGATCGACCGCTTCACGAACGCGGCGGCCTTGTACCGCTCGTCCGCCTCATCGGCTTGGTTGGCGATTTTGCGAGCTAGATCTATAGCCATGGCCGACACCCCGCCTGGGTGAGTGGTATCCGGGTCCTACTACAGACGGTAGCAGAGCCGCGTGCCGGAATCGATGGGATTTTCCGGACGGAATTGTGGAACAAGATCATTCACATTGCCCGGCCCCGCGGACGTGACCGGATCCGAGTCGATATCGTTTTACTCGTGAGCGCGATGGCACCGCAGGACGCGACGATGTATTGGCTGTCCGAACGCACGCGCAACGACCTCTTTCTGTTGTATTGCTTCGCCGATCGCGGCCTCCCCACGGAGGAACTGCGCGCCGCCGTCGCAGAACGCAGCGCGCGCATCGCCGACCTACGGGTCCGGCTGCGCGAACTGCCCGTCGACCTCGATTACCCGCGCTGGACCCGATGCGAATTCGGCGCCGAGCAATTCATGGAACACGAACTTCCGGACCGCGATTGGTCGTGCTTGCTGGAGGCGCTCGGCGACCTGCTCGGCACCGGCGTCGATGCCGCCGTGCACCCGTGGCGGCTGCATGTGTTCCGTGCGATCCAGGACGCGCCCGGCCTGGAAGGCGAGCCCGCGCTGGTGGCGGTGCTCCAGATGTCCCATGCCCTGGCCGATGGGCGGCGGGCCGCCGCGATCGCGCGGGCGCTGTTCACGGAGGCTCCGCCGGTGTCCGACGGTGGAGTCCAAGCGGCGGACGAGTGCGCGAGCGCGCCGGGATCGTGGCGGCGGGGTTCCGCGTGGTGGCCGTCCACGCGAGATTTCGCGGCACGGGGGCGGGCGATCGGCGAGGCGGTGCCGTCAAGCCTGTCGTCGGCCGGGGTGCTGGTGAACTCGGCGATCGGCGTACTGCGTGCGCCGGTTCGGATAGCCGTCACAGCTATGCGCGGCTACCAGGCGTTTCGCGCGCAGCGGCGGCTGGCGGATCTGACCGCGTCGGGCGAAGTGCCGCCGCCCGCAGAGGGTTTCCTCCCAACCGTGCTGAACAGATCTTCCCCGCAGGGCATTTCGCGACACGAAGCGCGGATGCTGGTGTTCCCGTCCGCCGACGTGCGGGTGCCGGGCCGCACCGTCACGGTCGTCGTCCTGACCGCGGTGTCGCTGGCGCTGGCCCGCTACCTGGCCGAGCGTGGCGAGCCGGTGGAGCGGCTGGGTGCGCAGGTGCCGATGGCTCTTCCCGAGGCAGCTCGCCCGCGCAACAACTATCGCAGCCTCGGCGTCGATCTCTTCGTCGACGAACCCGATCCGCGCCTGCGCGCCGACAAGATCGCCGCCGCGCTCGCCGACCGGCGGGTCCGCGCGCTGCACCCGCTGCTGTCCGCGCAGGATCGGGTCACCGCGGCCATGCCGGCCCCGCTGCTGCGGCGGGACGTGGATCGCTACCCCCTCGACACCGTCCCCGACTCGATCGCGGGCCACACGGTGGTCTCCAGCGTCGATCGCGGCCCAGCCGATCTGTCCTTCGGCGGTGGCGCCGTGCGTTTCACGGCCGGGTTCCCGGCCCTCGGCTCCGTCATGCATCTCACCCACGGCGTGCACGGCCTCGGCGACACCGTCACCATCTCGCTGCACGCCGACCCGGCCGTGCTGCCCGACCTGGACGCCTACGCCGCCCACCTCGGTGCCGCGCTGCGCGAAGCCCACCGCACGCGGGTCGCGGCGTCGCCATCGGTGTGACGAGCCCGCCGGTCAGGAACGGGCGAGGGCGGGCTGCGCCGCGGCCTGGTGCACCTCGGCGGAGATCTTGATGTCCAGTTCGAGCCGGGTGGCGTTGATGACCGAGCGTTCTTCCTCGACAGTGTTCTCGATCGCCCGCGACCACAGCGCCTGGATCTCGGTGATCTCTTCGGCGGTGGCCTCGCCGTCGAGTTCGATCCGGCGGCGCTGTGAACTGATGTTCAGCGCCGCGGTGAGCGTGCGCATCAGGTCCTCGCAGCGATTGGGGATCTTGCGATGCGACAGCACGCGCAGGTTGCTGATGTAGCCGCGCGAGCCGGTGATGAGCTGCCGGATCTCCGCGTCGACGTCATCGAGTTCGTCGGCCTCCCAGTGCTCGCAGTGCAGCAACTGCTGGCGGACATCGCTCGAGATGGACAGCACGGACGACACCGCGGTCAGCACCGATTCCCGCCGCCACTTGTCGTGCTCACGCCGCTCGGCCGCCGCGTTGGTCGCCTCCACGGTGCGCTGCGCCGCGTCCAGCGTGACCCGGTTCCGCTCGTCCGCGGCGGTGAGCGCCGCCCGGTTCGTGCGGTTGTTGACCAGCACGCCGACCAATGCCGCAATGGCAACGATGAGAGAACCGAAGAGCGGAAGCCACTGAGTCACGGAGAAGATCATTCCATCGGAATGGGAAGTCGCACAGCCCAGATCGGGCGAATCCGGCTCGTCCGGCAACTCGGGAGGAAATCCGACGGTGGACCGGCGTCAGCCGCGCGCGGCGCCGTCCGGCCACACGACGTCGACCGGCACGCCACGCTGACGCGCGAGTTCCACCACCGTCCCCGTGCCCGCCTTCTGCCCGGCATCGCCATCCCACACGGCGACCAGCCGGTCGACCGACCCGACCACCGCATCGTTGGCTGCTTCGTACGCTTCACGACCCGCGTTGTCGAAATCCATCACCCGCACCTGGGCCGCGCGCCGCACCAGCTCGTCGAACAGCTCGGCGTGATCCGGCTTCACCTTCCGCTCCCGGTAATCGCGGGACGGCAACACGACTTCGAGCCGACCACCCGCATCGAGTACCGCCCGCGCGAACACCGAATCGGCACCGCGCGCAAGGCAACTCACTCCGATCAGCTCGCTCGGATCGTGCTTGTCCAGCAGCGAACGCACCGCGTCGTACACCAACGGTTCAGTAGCCGCGGTGATGTTCATATGCCCGGTGACACCGATCCGCACCATGCGATGTGCTCTCCTATGCTGTCGCGGCAACCAGCGGGCGCATCCGCTCCGCGGTTCGACGACCGCGCCGAACCGCCCGTGTGGTTGTATACCTTCGCTGATCTCCTCGCGACATGGTTGGCGCTGATGCCGAACCGCGTCGAGGCTCGGCACTGTTGCAGCTGTGGCATCGGTCGGGCACCAGCAACCCGCGGCCGAAGGGAGAGTCGGCATAGTCACGCAGATCCCCGACCCCAGCGTCCACACGGCCGCGATGGCGCTGGACTGCCTGCCGGGCGTGTGGCAGGCCAAGATCGTCATGCGGGCCACCTGGGACACCGGTACGAGCGAGGGACGCAAAGAAAGCGGGCCCGCCATACTCCAGTGCTAAGTTCGCTCCGATGAAGCTGCTTGTTGTCAGTAGCGGCCCTGCTACGTGGTCGACTCGCTGGTTTCTGTTGCGCAGGGGGGACGCGGCCCTCGCATGTCGGCCTTCAGCGGCCCACCGATGACAATGCAGCGTGGCGGCCTGCTCGTAGACGTTGCCATTGGGGCGCTGCGCTCACGGATGCTTGCATCGGTGGCCCTGGATGGTGGGGAACGGGCTTCGCCCGGGCATCTTCTCAGTGCGTTCGGCCCCCGATGAGAAAAGGCCTGGTCGGAACGAGGTAAACCGTCCTGACCAGGCCCTTCTCTGGCGGAGGATAGGGGATTTGAACCCCTGAGGGCGTTAACCCAACCCGCGTTCCAGGCGAGCGCCATAGGCCACTAGGCGAATCCTCCGTGGAGCAGCATACCGGTAGCCCCCGGCCGGTCGCCAAATAGGTGGGGTGACGTGGGTGAAGTGCCTGGTCGGCCGGGGGTGGTGGACCCGGAGGATGGGTTTGTGGGCCGGAGGCGCTACACTGGCCGACGGATCCCGCGCGGCGCGCATCCTGTGAACCCCCCCAGGGCCGGAAGGCAGCAAGGGTCAACGGGCTCTGCCGGGTGCGCGGGGTCCCCTTTCGAAGGGCTTGCGGGGCGGCTCGCCTGCGTCGAGCCGGTGGGGCAGCGGTCCCCGCATTCCATCCCCGGATAACGCCTCCAATTCCGGGCGCCGCACGGGTAACGTGAACACCGTCCGCGGATGCACGTGCGTCTGCACGGACAACCTGTTCGGTCGCCGCCGCACATCGGTCCGGCCAACCCATCGTCCCTTCGCTGCTTGAAAGGCTGCCCAGGATGCCCCGGCAAACGCAGATCGGTTTGATGAGCCATGAGGAGCTCGTGCTCGAGCACGACACCCAGACCGCGAACTACGCGACGCTCAAGACCGAGAAGCTCACGCTGGACCTGACCAGGGGGAAACCTTCGCCGGAGCAACTCGACCTGTCCGCCGGACTGCTGAACCTGCCCGGCGACGGCGATTTCCGCGACGGCACCGGCACCGACTGCCGTAACTACGGTGGCCTGCACGGTCTCCCGGAACTGCGCGCCATCTTCGGCGAGCTGCTCAACATCCCGGTGGACAATCTGCTCGCGGGCAACAACGCCAGTCTCGAGCTGATGCACGACGTGATCACTTACGCGATGCTGTACGGCACCAATGATTCCGAGCGTCGCTGGGCCGCCGAGGACACTCTGAAGTTCCTGTGCCCGGCCCCGGGCTACGACCGGCACTTCGCGATCACCGAGGCGCTCGGCTTCGAGATGATCCCGATCCCGATGCGCCACGACGGCCCCGACACCCACGCCATCGCCGAGCTGCTGGCGAGCGACCCGCAGATCAAGGGCCTGTGGGCGGTGCCGAACTACTCCAACCCGACCGGCGTCGTCTTCTCCGAAGACGTTGTCCGCGAACTCGTCTCGATGCCGGCGGCGGCGCCCGACTTCCGGCTGTTCTGGGACAACGCGTACGCGGTGCATCCGCTCACCGACACGGCGGCCCCGGTGATCGACGTGCTCGGCTTGGCCGCCGCCGCCGGAAACCCGAACCGTCCGTTGGTGTTCGCCTCCACCTCGAAGATCACCTTCGCGGGCGCGGGCGTGAGCTTCATCGGTGGTTCCACCGCGAATCTGGACTGGTATCTGAGCCACGCCTCGAAGAAGAGCATCGGCCCGGACAAGATCAACCAGCTGCGCCACCTGCGCTTCTTCGGCGATGCCGACGGCGTGCGCGCGCACATGCAGAAGCACCGCGCCATCCTGGAGCCGAAGTTCGCCTTGGTGCTGAAGATCCTCGAGGACCGCCTCGGCGCGTCCAAGGTGGCCTCCTGGACCGAACCCAAGGGCGGCTATTTCATCAGCCTGGACGTGCTGGAGGGCACCGCGGCGCGGGTGATCGCCCTCGCCAAGGAGGCGGGTATCGCGCTCACCGCGGCCGGTTCGGCCTTCCCGTACCGCAACGATCCGGAGGACAAGAACATCCGCATCGCGCCCAGCTTCCCGAAGCTGCCCGAGCTCGAGAAGGCGATGGACGGCCTGGCCACCTGCGTGCTGCTGGCCGCCACCGAGAAGCTGCTCGGCAAGTAGGACCGCGAACGACTGACCGCCCGGCACGGCTTCCGTGCCGGGCGCTGTCATCTGTGTCGAAAGCCGGTGGCGGCGTCGGCACGCGGCCTATCCGGTTTCCAGCAGTTCCTTCAGCCGCGCCAGATCCGCGCGGTTGGCCCGCCGGATGGCCGCTTCCAGCACAGGCGCGGTCAGCTTCCGGAAACCCTTCGGCTCGCCGCGGTTGCGCAGCGTCATCCTGGTGCCGCCTTCCGGCGTATCGGCCCAGGTGTAGGTCGTCTCCATCGGAAACGGCCCCTGTGCGGTGCGCATCACCAGCAGGACGCAGGGCGTGTAGTCGACCACCTCGTAGGTATAGGTCAGCCTGCCGCCCAGGAAGTGGGCGACGAACGTCATCCGCGAGCCGACGCGCAGCGGAGGTTCCGTTTCCCAGGTGACGCTGTGGATGCGCGAGTACCACGCGGGCGCGTGCGCCGGATCGGCCGAATACGCGGCGACCAGCTCGCGTGATCGGTCGATCACGACGTCGGTCACCACATCGACGGCCATCGGCCGGGTCAGCGCGGTTTGTGCGCGAGGACGGCGAACATGGTCACCGAGAGGTGGATGTCGCCGCTGGCGGCGCCCGCCGCGAGGTCGGCGAGCAGTTGCTCCCGCTCGGCCTCGGTGATCGCGCCGCGCGCGACCGCCATCGCGGAGATCCTGGTGATCAGCGAGCCCGCGCCGACGCGGCGGTCCTGCACCAGAGCCTCCGAGCCGATGTCGTCGACCACCAAGCCCGCTTTGGTGAGCAGACCGGGCAGACGACGGCCCGACAGCGGATTGGTGGTGGCCGACACGAGCGTGTCGATCACCTCGCGGACGACCCGCCGGTCACCGGGGTGCACGATCGCGGTGTCCCAATCGCTGTCCACCACGACCACGCGGCCACCCGGACGCAGCACGCGCGCGATCTCGTTGGCCGCGCGGGCCGGGGCGGTGAGGTGCTGGAAGACGCGCTCGCACAGGACGGCGTCGAAGCTGTCCGCGCCGAACGGCACGCCGTAGGCATCTCCGGAGTGGAATCTGGCCGTGGAGCCGGCCTGGGCGGCGCGGCGCTCGGCGGAGGCCAGCAGCTGCGGGTCAGGTTCGACGCCGACCGCGCTGCCGTCCGGGCCGACCGCCTCGGCGAAGGTGATGACCTCCGATCCGGTACCGGAGCCGATGTCGACGGCGTGTTCGCCGGGCCGCAGCGCGAGCGCTTCGTGCGCCCAGGTGCGCAAGCGGCGGATGCCCGGCAGCGCGGCCTGGAGGTCGCGCACGTCGACGAGTTGGTCCTGACCTGCTCGGTCGAATCGATCGGGGCGCAATGCGTAGGTGTTCATGGGCCCGTGTCCATCCCTGGCCGTTGGCGTCGTCTTGGTGGGGGTCGCCGTCGTCTGAGGCATGGCCTGGAGCCTACGCGGCAGGTCGTCTACCCGCGCGTAGGCATTGTGAGTTGAGTCACTATGCAGGCCCGGCGGCGGCGACCCGGGTGCTGCCGCACCGTCGGCTCCGGTGAGATGATCGACCCGTCCCAGCACACCGAGCAGGAGGTAGGGCATGACGCGCACGCTGTGCTTGGCGCAGGACGCCGAAGCGGACCGGCTACTGACCGAGGACCATTTCGCCACGCTGCTCGGCATGCTGCTGGATCAGCAGTACCCGATGGAGCACGCCTTCCGGGGCCCGAAGAAGATCGCCGACCGGATGGGCGGGTTCGACATCCAGCGCATCGCCGAGGCCGATCCGCAGGAGTTCGAGGAACTCGCCGCGACCCCGCCCGCGATCCACCGCTACGGCCGGTCCATGGCCAGGCGTGCGCAGGAGCTGGCTCGCTACGTCATCGAGCACTACGACGGCAAGACCGAGAACATCTGGACCGCGGGCGACCCCGACGGCAAGGAGGTGCTGCGGCGGCTGCGCGAACTCCCCGGCTACGGCGAGCAGAAGGCGAAGATCTTCCTGGCCCTCCTGGGTAAGCAGCGGGGCGTGCGGCCGGAGGGCTGGCGCGCCGCGGCGGGCGCGTACGGCGACGAGGGCTCGCGCCGTTCGGTTGCCGACGTCACCGACGCCGAATCCCTGGCGCAGGTAAGGGAATTCAAGAAGCAGGCGAAAGCGGCGGCCAAAGCGAAGTAGTTCCGTGCTCGTAACTCCCCGGTTGCCTATTTGAAATCGCCCTGCGTTTTTTCCTCGTTCTCGCAGAGCCGTTGCCCGATGCTTTTGGCTGGTACGGCTCCACCTGAGATGAGGGATTGCAGGACATGAGGATGAGGAAGCTCGCCGTGGTGGCGGCGCTGGTGACCATTGCGACCGGAGTGGCCGCTGGTACATCCGGCGCTGCCCCGGCGGAAGAAAGTACGGAAAGCGCGATCAATTTCACCGCGCACGCGACCGATACCCAGTCGATCATCGAAATCGACGCGGGCTCGCTGGTGGTCGAGAACGAGGTGCTGGAGGTCAAGGCCTCCAACGGTACCGTCCTCGCGGCGCAGCCGCTGAGGTTTCAGCTCGAGGACTTCGAATTCCCTATCGCGGCAGCGGTTTCCGGCCGCACCGCCACGCTGACGCCCGTGTTCGACCGGGAACACGCGGTCTACAAGCCGGTGGCCCTCCCGTACGAGGACAAGGCGCCGTGGAAGACCGAGTACGACCGTGAGGTCGCCGCTTGGACTCGCCTGACCAGCACGATCTCCGCCGGAGCCACCATCGGAACGCTCGTCGGCGGCCTGGCCGGCGGCGCCATCGGCTGCGTGCTCGGCGGCATCGCGGGCGCGACCGTCGCCTCCGCAGCGATCGTCGGACTGTTCGGCGCGTTCATCCCTGCCGCGGCCATCGGCTGCCTCGGCGGCATCATCGCCGTCGGCGCGCTCGGCACGCTGGCGGGCCAGATCCTGGTCACCGCTCCGGTGGCGGTCGCCGCCGCGATCCAGTACTTCGCGACGATCAATCAGCCGTTCGTCGCTCCGAAGTAATCCTTCCGCGTGAAAAGACTCCGCTCCGTCCGGGTTCCGGGGAGCGGGGTCTTTTTGTGTGCTCGCGACCTGGGGAAACAATGTGCGGGTGCACACAACGGCGCGTCGAGGGTTGGTGTGTCATGGATATCGGTGTTAATTTAAATGACATGTCTGCCGGCCGATCGAACCTCCTGCGCGTCACTTACGTGACCGCCGCGCTGGGTCTGCGGCTGCCGTTGACACGCGAACTGTGTCGTCTCTCTTGCTGCAGCTGAGCTGTTTTTCCTGCTCGTTTGCTGCCTCGCCGCCCATGTAGGCACGTCCCGTTCGATTACGGGACTTCAGCAAGGATCTGCACAATGTCCCTTCCCACCCTCGAACGATCCGTCTCCAGGGTTGCGGGCAGCCGTACCCGCGTCCAGCGCCCCGTTGTCGCCCCCGAACTGCGCATCGGCGACAACCCGGCGGCCGCGGTGCTGCGCGCCGCGACCGGTGGCCCCGTCTCCCGCGACAACGCCGCCCGCACAACGGGTTTGAGCATCGCCACGGTCAACCGCCAGGTCTCCGCCCTGCTCGCGGCCGGCCTGCTGCGGGAGCGCCCCGACCTGACGGCCTCGGGTGCGGTAGGACGCCCCCGCGTCCCCTTCGAAATCGATCACGAGGCGTACCTGACCATCGGCATCCACATCGGCGCCGCGGTCACCAAGATCGTCGCCGCCGATCTGCGCGGCCGCATCCTCGGCGGCCTTGCCATCGCCACCCCGCAGACCGGCCAGGAATTCGCCACCGTCACCGTCGCCCGCAGCGCGAAGGCGTTCCTGCAGCGCTGGCACCGGCGCAAGGCGCTGTGGGCCGGCGTGGCGATCGGTGGCCGGGTCGACCCGCTGACCGGCGTCGTCGACCACCCGAAGCTGGAATGGCGTGGCGCGCAGGTCGGTTCGGTGCTCGGCGAGGTGCTGGAGTTGCCCGTCTCGGTGGCGCCGCACGTCGAGGCGATGGCGGGCTCGGAGCTGTTGCTGCCCACAGTCGAGCCGAAGGACCACGCCCGCGTCGAGCGCGGCAGCAGCCTGTACTTCTACGTGCGTGAGACCGCCGGTATCGCAGTGACTTTGGACGGTCGCGTGCACACGCCGAGCAACGGCCCCGGCTCGATCGCGCACCTGCCGACGGGTTCGGACGTGGAATGCGCCTGCGGGCGGCGTGGCTGCTTGGAGGTGACTGTCGGTGATCGGTCGCTGCACTCCAGGGCCGTCGGCCGCGGCATCATCCCGGCGCACAACGGGACCGCGGGCTCGACCATCGCGGATCTGTACCGCGCCGCGGAGGCCGGTTCGGAATCCGCGCGCGAGCTGCTCGCCGAGCGGGCCACCATCCTCGGCCACACCGTGGCGATGGTGCGCGACATGCTCAACCCCGATCGGGTCATCCTCGGTGGCCAGGCGTTCACCGGCTACCGCCCCGCGGTCGCGCATGTGGCGCGGGCGTTCAACCAGGGTTCGACGCTGCCGCCCACCGATATCCGGATCAGCGGATTCGGCGGCAAGGTTCAGGAATACGCCGCCGTGGTGACCTCGCTCAGCGTCCTCTACGCCGATCCGCTGGCCGCGATCCGGCGCACCGCGGCGATCGACTGAGCAATACGACGAAAGGGCGGCCGACACCCTGTCCGGTCGCCCTTTTCGTGCGTCTACGGCGTCTATCGATGCGGGTCGCCCGCGGTCGCGAACAGGCCCTCCAACGCCGTGATGAAGAACGGGAAGTGGCTTGCGAAGCGTTGCAAGTTGCGGTCGCGTTCGAAGCCGCCGAACCAGTAGAGGCCGGGTTGCGCGTCGGCCGAGGGATCGAGGTCGCGGAAGACGCGGATCCAATTGTCGGCACGCGCGCCGAGCACCGTGAACGGCAGGGCGCGGGAGAACACCGTCTCCTGGTCGATCGGCGGGATCTGTTCGCGCCGAATGTTTTCCAAGCCACGCTGCAACGCGCGGATCTGCCGGGCGAGTTCCCGGCCTCTGGCCGTCCGCACCGGCAGGTACTTCGGTGCGAGCAGGGTCGCGACACCGCCGAGCGCGATGGCGACACCGACCAAGGCGTGTCCGGAAGTGAGGGCGAGCGCCACGGTCACCGCGACGCCGGCGGCCACCAGCGCCCCACCGAGCCACACCGCGAGCCCGGGACGGCGGCGATCGAGGAAATTGCCGCGGGCGACGGCGTCGGCGATCATGGCGGCGCGGACCGGACCGGAGGCAACGCGCCCCGGCTTGCGTAGCTCGCCCAGTGTCACCGCGTCGGCGCCGGAGGGCAGCAAGGCCTGGTAGACCGCCTTCTCGTAGTCGCGCAGCTGATCGTCGGGCGTATTCACCCGGGTGATCCGCCAGTCGCTGTCGCTGAGCGGCGCGATCCGGATGTACCGGCGCACCGCGAGATCCACCACCGTTGCGGCGATGTCGACCGGATCGACAAATCCGTCCAGCAGCAGACCGGCCTCGCCGGGCAGCGCCCCATCGGGGGAGGTGAACTGCACTCGATCGCCTTCGCGCAGCAGCGGGTCGATCGTCTCCGAACCACCGCCCACGGTCGAGTCGTTGCGGCGGGCGCGCAGTGCGAAGGCGACGAGCCCCGCCAGCGCGAGCAGCAGCACGCCGAACGCGACGAGCACCGGGGCGGTGATCGCGAACGCGCCCGCGTCGTCGCCGCCGCGCACGTCGGCGTTGCTCGGCACGGTGCCGGGCGGCAGCTGCAGCGTCAGGTCGATCGCGTCGCCCTTGTGCAGGTCGGTCTGCTCGAGGAAGAGGACGCCGTCGGACTCGATCTTGACGTCGGCACACGGCCTGGTGTTGCCGGGCGGGCCGAGTTTGCAGTCCACGATGCCCATTTCGAAGCTCGGGCTGATCAGCGAGGCGCTGATGGACGCGATGTCGGCGCCGAGCACGCCGAGCCAATGGAACACCTGAGTGCCCGGCGCGTCGCTGACGGTGTTCCGCACGGAGTACTGGAAGGTGGACTCGCCCGGCCGCGCCTCGATGGTGAACTGGTCGTTCGCGACGGTCGCGGTCCCGGCGCCCTCGGTGTTCACATCGGTGACCCGGAAGACGCGCTCGGCGTCGTCGCTCACCTTCAGCCGCAGTGGAAGCGACATCCGGAACGATCCGTCCGGCGGCACCGAGATCTGTTCGACGACTTCGAGGACACCCTCGCGATTCAGCTTCAGATCGGCGGTGATGGTCACGCCGTCGGGCGCGGGCTCGGCCTCGGCGACCGGGGCCGCCGCGAACATTGCCGCGACGGCGAGAAGCAGCGCGCCTAGGGCGGCCCCCCGAAAAGTCAGCATGGCTGCCTACTCTAGACAGCTTGCTATCCTGCGTCAGCGGCTGTCGGCGATCACTGAGACGAGGGGGTACGGGGGCGTGACACAACCACCGTACGGACACGGACCGGTCCCGCACCAGGGGCGTCCGGTTCCTCCGCCGCCCGGCTACGGTGCGCCCCATGGACCGCGTCCCGGTTACGGTCCGCCACCTGGATACGGCCCGCCTCCCGGTTACCGTCCGCCGCCGGGATATGCCCAGCCCGGTTACGGTCCGCCACCCGGTTACAGCCCTCCGGTCCCGCCGCCGATGCCCTATGGGCCGCCCGGTCGGCCTCCCTACCCGCCGCAGCGCAAACGCGGTGGCGGCGGATGGGTGGCGCTGCTGGTCGTCGTCGTTTTCCTGGTCGCGGCGGGGCTGGTGCGCAACGCGATCTCGGTGGGGCGCGGCGACAGCGACGCGTCCGGCCCGCGTCCGAGCTTCACGTTCGACGCCCAGCCGGACGGCGCGACCGGTCCCTCGGAGACCGGTGCCAACCCGCTGCTCACCGATCCGAGCGCGACACTCGTTCCGGCGCGGTGCGATTACTCGCCGTGGGGCACCCAGGTCGACGCCGCCCGCAAGTTCTTCGAAAGCGCCGCGTCGTGCCTGGAGTCGGCATGGAAACCCGTGCTGCGCAAGGCGAACCTGCCGTTCCAGCCTCCGGCGCTGAACGTCAGCGCGACCACGGCGGGCATCACCACACCGTGCACCGGCTCGACCAGCAATTTCGCCGCGTTCTACTGCCCGGCGAACAAGACCATCTACATGCCGATCAGCCAGTTGCAGACGGAGTACTTCAAGGACAACTGGGTGGTCTACCTCTCGGTGTTCGCGCACGAGTACGGACACCACGTGCAGGCGATGTCCGGCATCTTGCGCAAGGCCAACAGCGAGCGGGCCGACGCCGGGCCGCGCACCGCCAAGGGACTGGAATTGTCCCGTCGAGTCGAATTGCAGGCCAATTGTTTCGACGGCATGTACCTCTCATCGTCGTCGAGAGGCGGCTCGCTGACCGATCCGCAGCTCACCGTGGCCCGCAAGGACGCCTATGGGCGCGGCGACCAGGCCGGGGACATGCGCGACCACGGGACCGCCGAGAACGGCGGTCAGTGGTTCGAGACGGGCTTGGACAAGAACCGTGCGGCGCAGTGCAATACGTTCACCGCGTCGGCGAGTTCGGTGAGCTGACATGGGCCGCGCGGTGTGCGGCCGGGCCATGCCGTGATCCTCGCCAGCCCGTTGCTGCTGCCCCGGCGCGAGGATTCCGCACCCGCACCCGTCCTTCGTTCCGGGAGACGGTCTCCAGCGCGAGCATCGACGCTGGTGATGGCTTGCCGAGGCGGTAGAGCGCCCACGTCGACGCCCCCGCCCATCGCTACGGCTCGCTGAGGGCGGAAGCCCGTGGCGGCCGAACGAACCATCTCGGATCGACGAAACCACAACGGCGAGTGAGGATCGGCAACCGTTTCGGCGAAACCAGGCGGCACACTGCGAACAGGTGATCGCGCCGCCGGTTCGGGTACTGACCGCCAGTCAGGACTTCGGATCGTCCTCCACCGCGCGATCGGTGTGCGGACGCCCGAGGTGACCTTCGCCGAGGCGGCGGGGCGCGTGCCCGTGCACTCCTTCGGCGTACGCCGTCTCGGCGTGCAGGGCGAAGTCGATCCCGGCGGTCTCGTCCTCTTTGCTGACCCGGAAGCCGACGAGCCGGTCGATGCCCTTGCCGAGCGCGAACGAGACGCCGAAGGCGTAGGCCGCGACGACCAGCACCGCCACCAGTTGCTTGCCGAGCTGGGCGAGTCCACCGCCGAAGAACAGGCCGTCGACGCCGCCGGTCATCACCGCGGTGGCGAGCAAGCCGATCAGCACGGTGCCGACCACACCACCGGCGAAGTGCACGCCGACCACGTCGAGCGAATCGTCGTAGCCCGCCCTGAACTTCCAGCCCACCGCGAACGAGCAGACCACGCCCGCGGCCAGCCCGACCAGCACCGCACCGAGGGTGTTGACCGACCCGCAGGAGGGAGTGATGGCGACCAGCCCGGCCACCACGCCGGAGGCGGCGCCGAAGGTCGTGGGCCTGCCGTCGCGGATCTGCTCGACCGCCAGCCAGCCGAGCATGCCGAGGCAGCCCGCCACCAGTGTGTTCAGGAAGACGGCCGCGGCGAGACCGTTGGCCGCCAGCGCCGAACCGGCGTTGAAGCCGAACCAGCCGAACCACAGCAGGCCCGCGCCGAGCAGCACGAAGGGCAGATTGTGCGGACGCATGGCATCGGTGCGGAACCCGATGCGGGGGCCGAGCACCAGCGCCAAGGCCAGGGCCGACGCGCCGGAGGCGATCTCCACCACGAGGCCGCCCGCATAGTCCAGCGCGCCGAAGCGGGCGAGCCAGCCGTCCGGGCCCCACACCCAGTGGGCGATCGGCGCGTACACCGCCAGCGCCCACACCGGTACGAAGATCATCCACGCGGAGAACTTGGCGCGGTCGGCGATGGCGCCGCTGATCAGCGCGGCGGTCAGGACGGCGAAGGCGAGTTGGAAGGTGACGAACAACAGCTCGGGTACCGAGCCGTGCACCGAACCCGGATCGATGCCCGCCATGCCCAGGTGATCGAGGCCGCCGATCAGGCCGCCACCGGCGTCGGCGCCGAACGCCAGGCTGTAGCCGAAAAGTAGCCAGATCACGGTGACCAGCGGAATCGCGATGAAGTTCATCATCAGCATGTTCAGCACCCCGGTCGAACGCACCATCCCGCCGTAGAAGATGGCAAGGCCGGGGGTCATCAGCAGGACGAGCGCCGTGCTGATCAGCAGCCAGGCGGTGGCCGCGGGGTCGATGGTCGATGACACGGGGTTACTCCTTCGGCGCGCGTGCGCTGCGAGGTTACCGAATGGTCGCTCGCGGGCCGACGGCCGATCGGTCAAGGGGAGGGTCGGTCCTCGCGAATACCCCGCAGCCACGCCGCCACGGCGTCCGGTGTGGGCGGATCCGCGCCGACCAGGTCGAGCACGGTGTAGCCGATGCATGCCGCGCCCATCACACGTGACGCGGTCGCTTCCGCGTCACCCCAGGGCAGGAAGGGTTTGGCGAGCAGCAGGGAGGCGATGCCGTGGCCCACCGACCACAGTTCCAGCACGATCGGCAGCGGGTCGCGCGGCGCGATCGTCCCCTCGTCCATGCATTTGCGCACCGTGGCCGCGAAATGCTGGAAAGCCCCGCTGGTGAGGACCTGGTCCACCGCGCCTCCGGTCTCGGTGGGCGCGGTCGCCAGCCGGTACTGCTCGGGATGCTCGAGGGCGAAGCGGATATACGCCATGCCTTGGTCGTGCAGCTGGGTCAGCGGGGAGGTCGAGGTGTCGGTGGCGGCCCGCATCGCGTCGGCGAGGTCTTCGAAGACCTGGGCGACCACCGCCTCGATGAGCTCGTCCTTGTCGGCGAAGTGCCGGTAGATCGACGGCGCGCTCACCCCGACCAGCTTGCTCACCGCCCGGATCGAGACGGCTTCGGCGTGCCCGGTCCTGGTGAGCAACTCGGCGGTGGCCCGCAGGATCTCCTCGCGCAGCTGGGCTCCGGAACCGCGGGGCGAGCGCGGTCGCCTGCCACCGATCATGCGCGGCCCGCGGTTTCCAGCGGGCGTGCGGCGGCGTCCTCCTCGCCTTCGGTCAGCCCGATCTTGGCGTGCAGCCGGGCCAGCGGGGCGGGCGCCCACCAGTTGGCCGGTCCGAGCAGGCGCATGAGCGCGGGCGCGAGCAGGCCGCGGATGAGCGTGGCGTCGGCCAGCACGGTCAGCGTGAGGCCGAGGCCGAGCAGCTGCATGAACGACACCTTCGCCGTCACCAGGGCGCCGAGCACGATGGCCATCAGCACGGCGGCGGCGGTGAAGATGCGGCCGGTGCGGGCAAGGCCGATCGCGACCGCGCGGGTGTTGTCGTGCGTGGCCAGCCACTCCTCGCGCACCCGCGACAGCAGGAACACCTCGTAGTCCATGGACAGGCCGAAGGCCAGGCAGAACATCAGGATCGGCATGGTCGGCACCAAGTAGCCGACCGCGGTGAAGCCCAGCAGGCCGGACAGGTGGCCTTCCTGGAACACCCACACCATCGCGCCGAACGCGGCGGCCAGCGACAGCGTGTTCAGCACGAGCGCTTTGATCGGCAGCACGACGCTGCCGGTGAACAGGAACAACACGACGAACGTCGCCAGCGCGATCAAGGCTGCGGCGAGCGGTAGCCGGGCGGCCAGTGCCTCCAGCGAGTCGGCGTTGGCGGCCGCGGCGCCGCCGTAGAGCGCCTCGCCCGGAGCGGGGATCGCCCGGATCGCTTTCAGCTGCCGGTCACCGGCGGGCGAGAAGGGATCGAGCTTGGTCGCGACGCTCAGGTAGGTGCCGGTGTCGTTGCTCATTCCGGGCGGCGGCGGCGCGACTCGCGCGCCGGTCACGTAGACGCCCGCGGCGGACAGCACCGCAGGCACGCCCTGCACCTTGGACAGTTCCGCGGCGTATCCGCCCAGAGCCGCGCTGTCGCCGCGATAACCGTCCAGCACGATCGTGGTGCTGGCGACCGGATCGGCCTGCGGGAACTCGGTCCGCAGGGCGTCGCCGACCTGGCGGCTCGCGGCGGAGTCCGGCAGCACCCGGTCGTCGGGGTAGCCGAACTTCACCGAAAGGAACGGCGCGCCGAGCGCGAGCAGCAGCGCGATGATCGCGACCGCGACCGGCGCCGCGTGCCGCATCACCCATTCGGCCAGCCGGTACCAGCCGGTGTCCTCCGGCGCCTGCGGGCCGGGCGCGGGCGCGCCGCGACCGAACAGGCGACGCAACGGAGCGCGCAGGTCGAGTGAGTTCACCCGATGGCCGAGCAGCACCAGCGCCGCGGGCAGCACCACGATCGACGCGAGCGCGGCGGCGGCGACCACCGCGACGCCCGCGTAGGCGAAGCTCTTGAGGAAGTACAGGTCGAACACGCTCAGCACGGCCATCGACAGCGCGACGGTGAGCGCGGAGAACAGCACGGTGCGCCCCGCGGTCTGCACGGACCGGACGGTGGCCGCGGCCGGATCCAGGCCGTTGGCGAGTTCCTCCCGGAAGCGGCTGACGATGAACAGGCTGGAGTCGATGGCCAGCGCGAGGCCCATCGCCGTGGTCATGTTCAGCGCGTAGATCGAGACGTCGGTGAACAGTGTGAACATGCGCAGCAGCGCCAGCGTCGCCAGGATGGCGAACACCCCGATGGCCAGCGGTAGGGACGCGGCGACCAGGCTGCCGAACACCAGGACCAGCACGATCATCGACAGCGGCACCGCGACGCCCTCGGCGAGGGCGAGGTCGCGGGTGGTCTGCTCGGTGACGTCGTGATAGATCGCGGCGATGCCGCCCTGCCGCACCGTGATGCCGTTCGCGTCGCCGGCGAATTGCCGTTCCAGTTCGCTCGCGGTCTGTTGCACCTGGGTCTCGTCGCCGTCGATGTAGGCGACCACCAGGGCGCTCTTGCCGTCGGTGCTGCGCAACGCGTTCGCCAGCGGCTGCGGCGTGGTCCAGTACGACTGGACGCCTTGCACATCCGCGCGGGATTTCAGCGCGTCGGCCAGGCCGGCGCCGACCGCCTTCGTGGCCGGATCGTCCGCACCGGCGTCCGAGCTGACCAGCAGGACGAAGTTGGGCGCCGCGCCGGCGAAGTTGTCCGCGATCAGCCGGGCGACACGGGCGGACTCGGCGTCCTCGGAGGTGAACCCGCCGGATTTCAAGTGCGCGGGCGCGGTGGCGCCGAAGACGCCGCACAGCACGGCGACGGCGAGCGCGGCGGCCAGCACGGCGCGCGGAGATCGGGTGATGAATCGGGCTATCCGGGTCAGCATCGCGGCTCCGCTCGCTAGGTTAACGGCGTTAGAGTAACGCCGTTAACCTATGGTGTCGACTGCCACGGTGCGCCCGAGGTCAGCCGCGGGACTTGCGGATCGCCCGCAGACCTCTTCGGCCGGGCACGGGAAGGTCGTCGCGCATCTCCACCCACTCCGCGGTGGTCAGCCACAGTTGCTGCGCACGAGCGTCGGCGGTGTTGTGGAAGATCCGGCGGCCCCGGTCGTCCCGCAGTTCTTGGGCGACCACCGACCAGCGCGGCGGACGGCCGTGTTCGGCCTGGTAGTCCGCGAGATAGGTGGCGATCGCCGTGCCGATGGTGTTCACGGGACGCAGCGAGACCCGATTGCCGTACTGGGCGGCGTAGAAGCGCCGCCCGGCGCACAGGGACCGGGGATTGGCGTTGGAGGCGATCCACCCCGCGCGCTGGGCCCGCTCGATGAGCCAGAGGTGTTTGACCGCCGACGGCGCGATATTGCCGACGCGGGTGCGGATCAGCGTCATGATCTGCTCGGTGCACAGCACGTCGCGGCGGGTGGGGCCGTAGCCGTGCGCGGTCCAGTGCGCGTCGGCGAGTTTGGCGAGCACCCGGCCGAAGTCGTCGATGCTGCGCTGGGCGCGGCGGCCGAGACGTTCGATGCGCTCGGCCTCGCGGCGCATCTCGTTCTGCGCGGTCAGCGTGCGGATCGCCGCCATGGTGGGCACTTGGCCGCGTTCGAGGAGTTCGAGGATGGCGGCGGCGGTGGCGGGATCGGCGGCCGCGGTTACCGGCAGCGAGTCGCGCTTGATCGCGAACTCCTGGGGACTGATGGCGCGGCTCAAGAGGGCGACGGCGGAGCGGTCGCCGGCGAAATCGGTGCTGGACAGCCAGGCAGCGGCGATGTCGTCACACGACACGGTGGACAATCCTCCGGTGGAAGTGGGGGAATTGGCGCTGGTCACCCGTGGGCCGAGCTTTGTTGGTTGTGCCCCGGTCGGGATGAGGGACCGGCCGGGGTCACCAACCTGATGAAGGTTTGGCTACCGAAGTTGCCGTCTGCCACGTTAGCCAGACGATTGCGTCTATGTCACCCATGGTGACGGTTTCGTTATTTCCAAAAAGTCGAGGTAAATCGGGGTGTGAGTCCATCTTTTCCGGCCCAGCCGGGATGCTGCGGCGGGTGCGTCCGGTATTCGCCCGTGCAGCATGAGCGATAGCTCTGAGGTTGCTGTTATGCATATCCCGGTCGGTCACTGAAGAAGACAGTGCGTCTGTTGTGACATGCATCACATTCCTGGGATCCGGTGGGCCGCTGACCGGGGCGGTAGGCGGGAATGTGCATTGTCGGTGGTCGCCGGTAACCTCTGGCCGTGGCTCTGTACCGGAAGTACCGACCGGCAACGTTCGCTGAGGTGGTGGGTCAGGAGCACGTCACCGACCCGCTGAGTACCGCGCTCGACACGGGGCGGATCAGTCATGCCTATCTGTTCTCCGGTCCGCGCGGCTGCGGCAAGACGTCCTCCGCGCGCATTCTCGCCCGCTCGTTGAACTGCGTGGATGGGCCCACTTCGACGCCGTGCGGCACCTGCCCGTCGTGTGTGGCGCTCGGGCCGGGCGGCCCGGGCAACCTGGACGTCATCGAACTCGACGCCGCGAGCCACGGCGGCGTCGACGACACCAGGGAATTGCGCGATCGCGCCTTCTACGCGCCCGCCGAGTCCAGGTACCGCGTGTTCATCGTCGACGAGGCGCACATGGTGACCACGGCGGGATTCAACGCGCTGCTCAAAATCGTCGAGGAGCCGCCGGCCCACCTGATCTTCATCTTCGCGACCACCGAGCCGGACAAGGTGCTGCCGACCATCCGTTCGCGCACGCACCACTATCCGTTCCGGCTGCTGCCGCCCGCCACCATGCGCGGGCTGCTCGGGCGGATCTGCGAGCAGGAGCACGTGCCGGTCGAAGAAGCGGTGTACCCCTTGGTGATTCGCGCGGGCGGCGGTTCGCCGCGCGACAGCCTGAGCGTGCTGGACCAGCTGCTCGCGGGCGCGGGCCCCGAGGGCGTCACGTACGCCCGCGCGGTCTCGCTGCTCGGCGTCACCGACGTGGCGCTGATCGACGACGCGGTCGAGGCGCTGGCCGCCGACGACGGCGCCGCGCTGTTCGGCACCGTCGACCGGGTGATGGAGGCGGGTCACGATCCGCGCCGTTTCGCCGCCGACCTGCTCGACCGCTTCCGCGACCTGATCCTGCTGCGAGCGGTGCCCGACGCCACCGAACGCGGCCTGGTCACCGGCCCCGGCGACGTGCTCGACCGGATGCGCGGCCAGGCCGAGCGATTGGGTTCGGCCACGCTGACCCGTTACGCCCAGTTGCTGCACGAAGGTCTCGGGGAGATGCGCGGCGCCACCGCGCCGCGACTGCTGCTCGAAGTCGTCTGCGCGCGCATGCTGCTGCCCTCGGTGTCGGACGCGGAATCCGCCACCCTGCAACGGCTGGAACGGCTCGAACGCGGTCTGGCCGGTGGTTCCATCGCGCCGGCCTCCGCCGCGTCGTCCGCTCCTGCGCCGTCATCGGCGGCCGGTGCGCCGTCGGAACCGCCGCGTCGCCGGGGCGCGGAGGCGCTGGCCGCGATTCGTCGCGAGAACCGCGGCCAGTCGGGAGGTGCGGCTGGAGCTGGTGGCGGCGCTCCCGCGAGCGGTCCGGCGCAGAGCGGTGGTCCAGAGGGGCCGGTGTCCGCCGCGGGATCGTCCGCTGACGCCGCTGAGCGCTCAGCGCAGGTCGGTGACGGGCCAGTGCGCGGCGCGGCAGGCTCCGGTGTCGCGGCGCCAGGTAGTGGACCCGGTGCCGGTGGCGGGGAACCCGCGAGTCGGCCGACGCCTGCCGGTGGTGCGCCCTCCGCAGCCTCGATCGCGTCGGCCGCGGGGTCGGAAGGCGGCACGGATCCGGTTGCTCCGGTTCTGGAACCGGAGTCCGCTGCGCTCTCCGACAGTGGGTCGGCCGGGAGGATGTCGGCGGGAGGGTCGAGCGCGACCGCTGAGCCGAGTGCCTCGACGGTCGGGACGGCCGACGCGCCGGGCTCCATGCCCGCGCCCTTCGGGCCGGCCGGTGACGCAGCGAGCCGCGCAGACTCTCCCGAATCGGCAGCGGCGCAACGTCCTTCCGACGCCGGGCGGCCGTCGGCGCAAGCAACGGGTTCTCGGGTCGCGGGCGCGCAGGCAGCGTCGCCTACCGCCGATCTGGCCTCCCGGCGTGATCAGGGTGCTGCCGACTCCGGTGCGGGGTCGCCTATCGGGGCCCGGCGTGATCAGGGTGCTGCCGACTCCGGTGCGGGGTCGCCTATCGGGGCCCGGCGTGATCAGGGTGCTGCCGACTCCGGTGCGGGGTCGCCT